>NZ_JBAHUQ010000010.1 GCF_036689865.1 Magnetococcus sp. PR-3 | reverse complement strand
GAGTAGCTAAGCGCATGAAAGCATAGAAATAAGAAACACAGATCATCGCCCATGCTTTGCAGGGTCAAACTGCAAGCCGGCGCCAACTGTACCGGGAAATGGGAACGGTTCTGGCCGGTCAGGTGGATGGCGCAAGCCCAATATCGGTGATTACACCAAGCCTGGACGCCGTGGGGCAGCCCCGACCGGGCGGCAAAAGCCTGGGAAAACACCCTATCCAAAGCCAAAACCAGGGAAAGGGGATGAGCAAAAGCGGGAAGGAGAAGGGGGTGGAAGGCCTTGCCATTTTGGTTTCCAATGCTGGGAGCAAGGGGAAACTCCAGTTCAAAAGTGGCTTGATAATCTCTTTGATTAACGCTTGAACAGGCTCCTGTAGTGCAACCTGCTACACCACAGGAGCTAAAACCAACCGGAGCAGAACATTAATCACTATTATCTGTCGTTAACTGCTCAATTCTGATTAGCGAAGGTTCGATCAATAGATAATCGATCAATATTGCATGCAATATGTAGGTAAATATCCATGAAAGTGCTTTTCCATACTCCATCGGATCTTCAACAGAGTTTAGCAATGTTTGCAAACTGATAAGAAACAGGATAACGGCTGAGACATATAAGAATTTCCTATAGTAACGAATAGAAGATGGAAGGGGATGGACATTCCTGGTGCTTTTTGAAAAAGATTGCAACAGAATATGCCTGGAAACGCTAAAATATACCTTCCATCCAAGTGAAATAGTACTTACCCCTCCATGTAAAATTAATGTTGTGATAAACGTAAACGGAGAAATAAACATGCTCACATCCTCATTCCCACTTGGTGACATATGGAGTGCAATTATGGAAGCGGAGATAAGGACCCCTGATATTGTAGAGATTATCATAATCTTTTACCCCCAACAAACAGAGCATTTAGAATATTTGACGTCGAAAAACATAGCGTCGGTTAAATACGATCACCAAACTCCGGAAATAGCCATGCCAGCCTTTGCAATGGAATAGCTATTTCCTGAAGGGTTACGCAGAAAGTTGGAACACCAGTTAACAGCACTGACCGCTACCCAATTATTCCTGGCAAATGTCTGAACCTCCAACATATGCTATGGACTGTTTTTAAAGCACTTTATGCATGTCCATTCATATCCAGCAAGTTCGGACCGGGTCCGAACTTGCCAGAGACAGAGAGCAGGTAGGGGGAGATAGACCGAGCTTTCCCACAGACGATCCGAACTTACCTCTACCTTCGCAACCCACTACACATACCGCTATCCCTTGGAATCATTGGCCTATTTCAGCCACAAAAAAACCGTCGCAGAGGACGGTTTCTTGTCAGAGACAGGTTCTCTGGAACCTAACTGGTGGAGGTGCCGGGAGTCGAACCCGGAACATGAATATACATGAGTA
>NZ_JBAHUQ010000009.1 GCF_036689865.1 Magnetococcus sp. PR-3 | reverse complement strand
AACATGCCCCATTATACAACAAACCGCACAACCGTTCCCGGTGTGCGGTTTGTCAGCAGTCTGGGGCTGCTTAAACAAGCAGCCCCTTTTCTGTTTGGCCTGTGAAAAAAAACAGGGAGGTTTTGCGCCCTATGTGGGGCTGAAGCAGGGGCCAGGGGGTTTTGACCGCATCGATACCCATGCGCATGTACCCGGTAGGATGAAAAAGGGGGCGGCTTAAACCAGCCGCTCCTTCTTGATCGGGCGTATGGAAAAAAACACGGTTGCTTGGCGCCCTGCATGGGGGGGCGAGCAGAGGCTAAAGTGTGTGACTGGATCAAAGCACCGATAAAAGAAGGGGCTGCTTAAATAAGCAGCCCCTTCTTTATTTGGCCTGTGGAAAAAGCTCGGTTGCTTGGCACCCGAAGGGGAAACCCGCTTAGCTTTTATGCTCCTTTGTCTTCTCTTTTTGGACCCGTAGCCACTGTTTAACCATGCGGTCGCCATCCAGTTGCTGCTGTTGGTCCATGTCGCGGATAATAAGGTTCAGGTTACTGGCGGCGTCTTGGTCACCTGCTGAAGCTGCCACAGCGTTCCAGAAGTAGGAACGGACCAAATCAACCGGGACACCCCGGCCCACTTCAAACATCCAGGCTAGGTTCTTCTGTGCTTTTACATCCCCCTGCTGGGCCGCCATCATATACAGGCGTACCGCCTGGGTAATATCCTTTTTAACGCCGTTACCTTCCTCATACATCCAGGCCAGGTTTTTTTGCGCATCACGGGAGCCTTGTTCAGCGGCGGCATGGTACCACTTAATCGCCTTGGCCATGTTTTTAACCACGCCATTGCCTTTTTCATACATCAAAGCCAACTGGCTTTGAGCTTCAAGGTGGCCTTGCTCGGCGGCCTTTTGAAACCAGGTAAACGCATCAGCCAGGTCAATGTTGACCCCTAGCCCCTCTTTGAGATGGATAGCAATTTGATATTGGGCGCTACGGTTGCCTGCTTCGGCTGCTTTTTTCATCCATAAAGAGGATTCAGGCAGATCTTTGGTAATGCCGGTTCCCTCTTTAAGCATCTCTGCCAGTTGAAGCTGGGCATCAACATAGCCCTGCTGGGCTGCTGAGGTGTAAAATTCACGGGCTTCGACATAGTTGGGGGTGGTGCCAACACCTGTGACCAGAGCCTGCGCCACCAAATGTTGAGCAGGTGCAACCCCTTGTTTGGCCACTTTACTCAACCAGTAGAAGGCCTCTTTTTGGTTGATCGGCCCGCCATGTCCATATTTTAGCCAAAGGCCCAGCTCATATTGCGCTTCAGCAATACCGTTCTTGGCCGCTTTGGATAGGGTTTCCCTCGCTTTTTTCTGGTCTTGTGTCGTGCCTGTGCCGTTGTCATAAAGGTAGGCTAAACGGTAGGTCGCTTTGTGAATACGCTGTTCAGAGGCTTTAAGATAAAGCTCAAAAGCCTTGGCGTGGTCTTGCGGTAGAAAATCACTACCTATTTCCAGGAGCTGGGCCATGACATAACGGGCAGGGGCATAACCACCATCCGAGGATTTGGCCATCCAGGATATACCCTGGGCCAGATCTTTTTTCTCTAGCCCTTCGCCAGAGCCGAGGGCGACAGCGTAGTGAAATTGAGAGAGTGCATTGCCTTTTTCAGCCGCTTGACTAAACCATTGGGCGCTCTGCTTGGGGTTCTTGGCGGTACCCGTGCCGTTACGCAGATAAAGTGCGACTTGGTGCATGGCCTTGGTGTTGCCTGCTTCGGCGGATTTTAGCATCCACTGGTAGGCTGTGGATGCATTTTTTTTCAAACCACGGCCACTCAAACGCCGTTCAGCCAGCTGATACATGGCCGTGGCGTTGCCTTTATCTGCTTTTTCTGTCAGTTCGGCAATGAGCTTGGCGGTGCGCTCTTTTTCTGAGAGCAACAGATCACCGCTCCCAATTTGGCCCATCCATATTAACCCGCCTACCAGAACCAGGATAATCGCCGCAGCGGAGGCCATGATAATGCGGTTGCTGCGGCTGTTCATATCCGCATGCAGAACTTCAGAGGAGAAGTCAGAAGCGCCCTCTTCCGTGGACACCGCGTTGAGCCATTCGGAGATCACCTGGGGTCGGTCGGTCTCCACCACCGTTAAGGCGAGATCAATGGCTTTCAAGACAGCTTCTGAGTAACGTCCTGCCCCCACTTCAAGCGCGGGTACCATGGGGTCGTCGGCATTGCGCATCAACGCATTGCTTCGTTGCGGGGCGTTGGCCGGTTTACGGCCACTGATACAGCGGTACATCACCGCGCCAACAGAGTAGATATCCGTCCAAGGCCCCTGCCTGGAAGCATCATCAAAATACTGCTCCATGGGGGCGTAGTTGGGGGTGAGCATGGCGGTCATCTGCCCATCTTCATTCCCAGACTCTTGACGGGCAGAACCAAAGTCCAACAGCACAGGGGTGCCATCTTTGGAGCGGATAAAGATGTTGTCGGGTTTGATATCCCGGTGAATATATTTTTGCTGGTGAAGTACCTCAACCCCTTGCAGCAACGGCATAATAACCGCGAGCATGGCTTTTTCATCCAGGGTTTTTTCACGTTTTATGATATCTGAAAGCGGTTCGCCATCCTCAAACTCCATCGCCATATAGGCGGTGTTGTTATGGGAGAAATAGGTGAGAATACGCACCAGTGAGGGGTGCTTAAACTGGGCCAGGGTTCGTGCTTCATCCAGGAACCGATCACGTCCCTGGTTGAACATATCAATATCCCCGCGGTTACGCGCCTGGATGGATTTATCCGGCATCCGCTGGGCAATTTGTTTAGGCAGGTACTCTTTGATCGCAACAAAAGCATTAAGGTTTAGGTCTTTGGCTTTATAGGTAAGACCAAAACCCCCTTGCCCCAAGACTCTCTCAACTTGGTACATGTCATTGAAGAGCAGCTCCCCTTCGGGTAGGGCGTCTGGGTGCTTGTGCTCATCATCCCCCCCGCCTTTTTTACGGCGGCGGCGGGCGGTTAACATGGTGCCTGTACTGGTGGTGACGCCTGTCATGCCGGTGGTTTCACCGGTCATACCCGTGGCCTGGGTTGACTCATCATCAAAAGGCATGGCCCCTTGGGTCATGACCGTTGGGGCATCTTCATCATCATCGTCGTCATCTGCCATTTGGCCGGATGATGATGAAACAGGGGCTTGGGTCATGACCGTCGGTGCATCGTCATCATCATCCATATCATCATCGGACATGGAGAGCATGGGGGATTGGGTCATGACCGTGGGGGCATCGTCGTCGTCGTCGTCGTCATCCCACGCATCATCGATCGGCATGGCGGGTACGGGGGCAGCAGGGGGTTCGGGTTCTTTTTGCCCTGTTGCCATTGCCGCCATGGATGCGGATGAGGCCATGACCGTTGGGGCGTCATCGTCGTCGTCATCCTCATCATAGTCCAGCTCTTCAGGCAGGCTTGCTTGCGGAGGCTGGGCAGGGGGGGGCGGTTGTTCAGGTGCCGCTGCAACGGGTTCGGGTTTAGGCTCGGGTTCGACCGGTGCTGGTGCTGGGGCCGCCTCGACCACGGGTGTCTCTTCCTGCGCTTTGGGTTCCTGCGCTTTGGGTTCCTGCACTTTGGGTTCTTGCGCGGGGGGCTTATCTGACGGTGAGTCGTCCAGTTTAAACGTGCCATCGCGGTCTGCGGGTTTAAAGTCTCCCGCACTTTTTGGGGCTTGTTTAGCCGCAATGGGGGTGGCCAGACCACCCAGTTTAAAGTCGCCTCGATCTGCAGGTTCAAAATCGTCTTCGACAGCTTGATCGGCACTGGGCTCTTCCGCCGGGGGCTCTTTAGGGGCCGATTTGCTGAGTTTAAAACTCTCTCGTTCCGCCGGTTGGAAGTCACCGCTGGAGGCGGCAGGGGGCTCGGGTGTGTCGCTGCCCAGTTTAAAGCTCTCCCGTTCCGCTGGTTGGAAGTCACCACTGGAGGCGGCAGGGGGCTCGGGTGTGTCGCTGCCCAGTTTAAAGCTCTCCCGTTCCGCCGGTTGGAAGTCACCACTGGAGGCGGCAGGGGGCTCGGGTTTGTCGCTGCCCAGTTTAAAACTCTCCCGCTCGGCGGGTTTAAAATCCCCACCAGAGGGTTTGTCCTCTTTTTTGGGCGGTGTGGCCAAACCCCCTAATTTAAAACTTCCACGGTCTGGTGGTGAGAAATCTGAGGAGGCTTCAGGCTCGCTCGCTGTCGCTTGAGCGGGAGCTGCTGGTTGTTGCGGTGCCGCTGTAGGCTTGGGCGCTGTCGCTTGTGCCGGTGCCGGTGCCGGTGTTGGCTTGGGCTTTGCGGCGGGTGCCGGTGTCGGCTCGGGCGCTGTAGCTTGTACCGGTGCAGGGGTTGGCTCGGGCGCTGTAGCTTGTACCGGTGCAGGGGTTGGCTCGGGCGCTGTAGCTTGTGCGGGCTGCAGGTTTGTCGCAGTGGCCGCTGGGGTGGCGGATGCTGCGGGTGGCGGATCATCCACATAGGCGGCATCATCTGCCGTGGACTTCAACCCCAAGCCGGTTACTGGGGGGGGCGGGGCTGTTTCAGTCTTGGGCGTCGCTTCGGCTTCCGTGGCCTCACTCTCCGCAGATTTTAGGGACAAACCTGTGGAGGGGGCGGGTGCCTTTTCAGGTGCGGCCTCTGGTGTCTGGCTTGCCTCTTCCTCCTCACCCAGTGGGATCAAAGAGAGTTTTGGACCAGTACCGGATGATGTTTGATCGCTCATGATTTTCGAACCGTCGCCCTGGAGATAAAACCTACTGTAAAGTTCCTACCCACTACCCCGTAGCCTACTTAAGTTGGGCTACGCCTACTTCCCTATTAAAAAACTATGCCATATTCCAACCTATGCGCCCAGCCAGAACCCACTTTTGGGTTTAATAAATGGGCTGGTTACGGGTGCCGCGGTTAAGGCTCTATCAAGGTGGACCGGTGGATGGCTGAAAAGTTCATTAAAAACGTTATGTTGCAGTATCTGTTTTTGGTCGGGCAGTTGGTTTATCCGTGGCGGTCGTGCTTACGGTTTGAGCGTTCTCCCTGTTTAAATGGTTTACGTCCCCCCCGTGGATACCCCCCGCGTTTTTTGGGGGGTTCACAACGGCGGCATAACTTGCCGCGCCAGTGACCCGGTAGGGGGGCATGGCATTTTTCGCAAGTTCCGCTGTCACGGACCTTTTTTTGCCGACCAAGCAGGGTGTTGATCTCGGTGTTAAGGTGATCCCTTAGTCTCTCTGCATCGGGCAGGTCTGGAAAAATATCCTCCTGCCTAAAATGGAGCCAGCAGTAGATATTAACCACTTTAACCGCATCTTCGAGCTTGATTAAGCGGTTGGGGTCTGCCCGGTGAGGGGGGTTGGGTAGTGCCTCTTCCAAGGCGATTGGGTGCTGCTTGGCAATGGCCTCTACCATGCGTTCGAAGGCGCTAACCGCCATGGTGGCCCGTAAGGGGACCGGGGCGGCAGAGAGCATAAAACGGGTGGCGAGATCCAGTTTTTTATGCCGGTCTGCAATGCGAGCCAGGGTGGTTTGATCATCAAGATCCGACAGTTCATAGAGTGTCGGGTCGGGTTTAACCGCTTTAATAAATAGGGTAAACAGGCGGGCCAACTTAAGTCTGTGCCCCTCCTGCAGCTGGGCAATGGCTGTTATGTGGTCCAGATTGGGCGCCAGGTGGGCTTTTCGCACATCAAAAGGGGTGGCCTGTAGAGCCTGCCTGACATGGGCCGTGCCGATGCGGTAGGTGCCGACAAAGCCGACCTCATTTTTACCATAGCGTCCCGCGCGGCCGGCTATCTGCCTGACCTCCATGGGGGTCAGCATATGCTCAACCCGATTGATCATTTTACGATCTTGGGCAAAGAGAATGGTTTTGATGGGCAGGTTAAGCCCCATGCCGATGGCATCCGTGGCCACCAGGTAAGGGGCATCGCCCCGATTAAACAGGGCGGCCTGCATACGCCGCACTTCAGGGGGTAAGGCCCCGTAGAGTGCTGCACATTTTTTACCCGTGGCATGTTCCACTTCAGCTTTTAGGCGTAGAACCTGGGTGCGACTAAAAGCAACCAGCGCCGTGCCAGGCTCCATCTCAGTGAGGGACTCAACCGGTTTGCTCAGGGTTTGCAACGGGGTCAGGCGCTCCAGCTCCACCACATCCCAGGGTTCTTCGGTTAGGCGTAGCAGTTTTTCAATGATGGGGCGGGCGGAGGGGGCGGCGATAATGCACACCTCTTTGGCGCGTACACCCAAAATAGCCTGGGTCCATGCCCAGCCTCGGTCGATATCCCCCACCATTTGTGCTTCATCAATGACCGCGACATCAAATTTGGTGTGGGTGGAGAGCATCTCAATGGTGCTGGCCGTATGTTTGGCCCCTTCCACCATCATACGCTCTTCGCCGGTGACCATACTGCACGGCACCCCCCATTCATTAAGGGTATCCGCAACCTCCAGGGCAAGCAGGCGTAGGGGGGCCAGATAGCACCCGGTCTCAGCATCTTTTAAACGCTGAAGTGCCTGGTAGGTCTTGCCGGAGTTGGTAGGGCCAAGGTAGAGGGTAAAATGGCGAACCTGTTCCCGAGCGGGAAAGAGGTTGTGAAACTCCTCAATACGGGTCGCTTGGGAGATTTGATGCTCAAACAGAGCGGACTCGTAGCGCTTGTGAAAGCGGCCATAAAACTCCCAAAACGGTTGCAGATGGTAGGGGTCTTGGTGCTCCTGCTCCTGCTGCAACAGAGTGTCAATAATGGGCTGGGTCAGCTCAGCGATGGGGGATTCAATATCCTCCAGGGCGGCTTCGGTACGGCGTACCCGGTAGGCCTGCAGTACAGCGGGCCATAGCGGCTCATCCAGGGCTTGTAAAGGTAGCTCTAGTTCACGGGCTGCACGGCGCAGGTGGTCATGCTGATCGCTTAGTTCCTTAAAGCGGCGCAGAAGTTCATGAAGGTCAAACTCCACCTCTTCAGGTCGCTCATGGGCGAGTTGTGTTAAAAAGCTGCTGCGGTCCTCCTCCAACTGTTGCCATGTTTGGTTCCAGGTTTGACAACGTTGGGTCATGGACGCCCGATGGAGCTCAAGAAATTCCAGCTCAGAGAGGGACTGGTGGTAGCCAAACAGGGCGGTTGGGTGTTCGCCTTCGGTATGGGAAAGGGGCTCGGTATCGGCAGCAATGCGGCGCCCTTTTTTCTTCCATGCCTTGCGGGAACGTAAGGGTACGATATCCTTGAGCGGATAAAAGTATTCGCCATCCCGCTCAATGGGCTCAATCTCAGGTGGAATCCATTGATGTGCCGTGATGCGGCTTTCCGCAATTAACGCCTCTTCTTCTGGCGTGTCAGGAACCGAATCTGTTTGCGGGGCGTCTGACATCTGTAGTGGCCATAGCTGGAGGGTGGAGGTGGCCAGACAAGGCGTCATGGCACTGTCATGCAGCGTCGGTATGGTAACAGGGTTGGCAAGGGGATGGCAGGATGAAAAAACGTGCAATACAGATCCTGATTTTGGTGGTGCTGTTGGGTGGGATCGCTCTGGCATCACTGTATCGGGACCAACTGGATCCTGAGGCCCTGGAAAATTGGGTGCAAAGCTTTGGCTGGTTGGCCCCGTTGGTGTTTGGGGTGGTTTATGTCTTGGCAACGGTGCTGTTTTTACCCGGTATTGTGATCACCATGGCCGGTGGGGCACTGTTTGGGCCTGTTTGGGGTACCCTGTATAACTTAACGGCTGCAACGATTGGGGCGGGCATTGCCTTTATCCTCTGTCGCTATCTCATGCGAGAATGGATAGAGAGTAAAGCCAAAGGCATGGCCAAAAAACTGTTGGATGGGGTGGAGCAGGAGGGGTGGCGCTTTGTGGCCTTTACCAGGTTGGTGCCGCTGTTTCCCTTTAATCTGCTGAATTATGCCTTTGGCTTGACCAGGGTCTCCTTTTGGAGCTACCTGTTGGCCTCATGGCTGTTTATGTTGCCCGGTACCGCTGTTTACACCTATTTAGGTTTTGTCGGCAAAGAGGCCGCAACCGGTGGTGAGGGGCTTATGCAGAAAGGTTTATTGGCTTTGGCCATGTTGGCTTTGGTCTCTTTTCTGCCGGGATGGATTAAAAAATGGCGGGCCAGTCGCGCTGAGCCAGTCATTACGGAAGGATAATCGCATGCGCATTGGTGTGGATCTGGGTGGAACCAAGGTAGAGGCCATTGTCATGGATGAGGCGGGGGCCATTAAGGTACGCCACCGTTGTGATACCCCCCAAGGTGATTACCAGGGTACGGTTAAAGCGATCTGTGCGCTGGTTAAACGTATTGAGCAGGAAGCGGGTATTGCCGGTAAGAACATACCTGTGGGGGTGGGAACACCTGGGGCGGTCTCTCCCTATACAGGTCGCCTTAAGGGATCAAACTCGGTCTGTCTGATCGGTCAGCCCTTGCGGGAGGATCTGGAGGCCTGTTTGGCGCGTCCGGTGCGTTTGGCCAATGATGCCGACTGTTTTGCCCTCTCCGAGGCTTCTGATGGCGCCGCAGCAGGGGCCCCTGTGGTATTTGGGGTGATTGTGGGAACCGGTTGTGGGGGGGGCTTTGTGGTTAATGGCCAATTACTACAAGGGGGTAACGCCATTACTGGAGAGTGGGGGCATAACCCCCTGCCTGGACCCTTAGATCATGAACGGCCGGGTACGGCGTGTTACTGCGGTAAATCTGGCTGTATTGAGACCTTTATTTCCGGAACCGGCTATGCGCGGGATTATAACCAAGTGGCGGGCACACAACTGACCGGCAAGCAGGTGGCTGAGCGGTTGGCGGCTGGAGAGAAAGAGGCTGTCGAGGCCATTGAACGCTATGAACACCGTATGGCCCGTGCGCTGGCTTCCATCATTAATGTGGTGGATCCTCACGTGATTGTGCTGGGGGGCGGTATGTCCAATGTGGCGCGGCTCTATGAAGAGGTTCCCAAGCTATGGGGGCCGTATGTGTTCTCTGATCGGGTTGATACCCAGTTGGTTAAGGCCAAATATGGGGACTCCAGCGGGGTGCGTGGTGCGGCATGGCTCTGGCCCGCACAAACCGCCCATGTGCAATAAGGGGGGATCATGAAGCTAACCATCTTGGGCAGTGGTACCGGTACCCCCATGGCGACACGTCATCCACCAGGTTATCTGGTGCAGGGCGAGGGGTGGACGATGTTAATGGATTGTGGCAGCGGCACCGTTTGGCGTTTGGCGGAGCTGGGGCATGCTTTGGTGGATCTGGATTATATTGCCATCACCCATACCCATCCTGACCATATTGGTGATCTGCTCACGCTTTTTCACGCCTTTCATCTGCCCGGTATGGCGCGCAGCAAACCCCTTACCCTGTTTGGGCCTGAGGGGATCCAGGATTTTTTGGATGCATTTGTTTTTCTACAGACCAAAAAACCGCAGAGGTTTGAGTTGCAGGTGCAGGAGAACCCCCAGGCACTCACCATGGGTCCGTTAACCCTGGATAGTGCGCCCATGGTGCATAACCCCAACATGCCTGCTCTGGGTTATCGTCTCTCCTGTGGGGGGCAGAGTCTTGTCTACTCGGGGGATGCCGATCCGTCGGAGGCGCTGGTCCAGCTGAGTGCTCATGCCGATTTGGCCATTTATGATTGCTCCACCCTGGCTGAGGGCGACTTTGCAGGGCATATGAGTGCGCAACAGTGTGGGGAGGTTGCCCAAAAGGCTGGGGTGAAAACGTTGATCCTCTCCCATCTCTATCCCCTGATCCATAACCGGCCTGATGCCGCGCGCTTGCCGGAGTGCCGAGCGGTGTTTAGCGGGGAGGTGGTGTTGGCTGAAGATCGTATGGTGATGGTCTCCCCATTTTGAGGGGGCACCAAAGGGGGGAGAACCCCATTTGCCGTGCCAACCCATCACACCCTTTGCCCCCTAAAGGCAGGGCGTGTGAGATGTGCAGGCAGAGGTTGAAAAGGGTGATAACCCAACAAAAAGCCCCCAGTGGTATACACCGCTGGGGGCTTTTTGTTGGGTGCAGGCCGTGATTTATTCGGTCGTTTTTGGCTTGAAGGTGCTGCGCAGTTGCAGCTCTTTCATTTGGGCATTGTCCACTTTAGAGGGGGCTTCAGTCATCAAGCAGGTTGCCTTTTGGGTTTTGGGGAAGGCGATGACGTCACGGATGGAGTCCAGCTCCAACATTAAAGTGACCAGACGATCCAGGCCTAGAGCCAAACCACCGTGGGGGGGCGCACCATACTGCAGTGCGCGCAGCAGGAAGCCAAACTTACCCTCGGCCTCTTCCTCACCAATCTCCAGCAACTCTAGCATACGACGCTGCAGGTCGGTGTCGTGAATACGGATGGAACCACCGCCCACCTCCGTACCGTTCAACACCAAGTCATAGGCCTGGGAGCGTACTTTCTCCAGAGGATGCTCAGCCGATGCACTGTCTGCATTCTCCAGATGTACAATATCCTCAGGATGAGGCGCGGTGAAGGGGTGGTGAACCGCTGTGTTCTTGCGGGAGTCGTTGTCCCAATCGAGCAGGGGGAAGTCGGTGACCCAAACAAAGGCAAACTTCTCGTCAGAGAGCATCTCCAGATCTTTACCCACTTTAACCCGCAGGCGACCCAGGGCTTCGTTCACCACACTGGCTTTGTCGGCCCCAAAGAAGAGCAGATCACCCTCTTGCGCTTGGGTGGCCTCCTGAATGGCATCCTTCTCCGCTTCGCCAAGGAACTTAACGATGGGAGATTGCCACCCCTCATCACGCCAGGAGCCATTGATCTTAATGTAAGCTAAGCCTTTGGCCCCATAAATACCCACAAACTCGGTGTAGGCATCAATCTGCTTACGGGTCAGCTTATTGCCGCCTGGAACCTTAAGAACCTTGACCAAGCCGTGCTCATTGCCACGACCTTCCAGGGTAGCGGCCTGACGGAACACCTTAAACTCCGAGGCTTTCATCACCTCTGTAATGTCCTTAAGCTCCATGCTAATACGCAGATCTGGGGCATCCAGGCCATATTTATCCATGGCTTCGGCATAGGTCATGCGGCGAACAGGCTGGGCGATCTCAATATCCAGCGTATCTTTAAAGGCGCGGGCGACCACGCCTTCGGTCAGGTCCATGACATCATCCGGTTCGACAAAGGACATCTCAAGGTCGATCTGGGTGAATTCAGGTTGACGGTCAGCACGCAGATCCTCATCCCGGAAGCAGCGTACAATCTGGAAGTAGCGGTCATAACCGGCCATCATCAGCAGCTGTTTAAACAGCTGGGGAGACTGGGGCAGGGCATAGAACTCACTGGGGCTGACACGGCTGGGGACCAGATAGTCCCGGGCGCCTTCTGGAGTGCTGCGGGTGAGCATGGGGGTCTCAACCTCAACAAAACCGGTGCCATCCAGGTGGTTTCGTACCGACTGCATAATGCGGTGGCGGAAGATCATGTTTTTCTGCATCTCTGGGCGACGCAGGTCAAGAAAACGATACTGCAAGCGCAGGTTCTCAGAGACATCATCATCCAACTGGAAAGGCAGGGGCAGGGAGCTGTTGAGAATATCCAGTTCCTCTACAACGACCTCAATCTTCCCGGTATCCATATTGGCATTGATGGTCTCATCGGTACGGGCTGTTACTTTACCCTGAACCCGGATCACATACTCGCTACGCAGGCCGTGGGCTTGGGCGTGGGGGTCAGCATACAGCTCAGGGCTGAACACCACCTGAACCAGACCAGTCCGGTCGCGAAGGTCCACAAAAATAACCCCGCCGTGGTCACGACGACGATTAATCCAGCCTTCCAGGGTTACCTTTTCACCGATTTGGCTTTCCCGCACATCGTTGCAGTAGTGGGTGCGCTTCATGATGCTGATGCTCCAAGTATTCAATGGTCTGGGGGTGCCCAGAATCTGTTTTTAGTCGGTGTCTCGTTGTCTCTGGTCAACGGTGAGCAGGTGAATAACGACCTACTCACATGACCACTCTGTACACGATGACTGATCGCCTTTGGCCGGTTGAGATCAACCTGTCCGCTCAAGCGGTAGCGTTAAGCTGAAGGATCAAGCCTCTTCCGTGGCTGTTTCCTCTTCAGCGTCAGGCAGCTCCTGGCGCTGGGCTTTTTCCATGGCTTCTTGCACCATGGTCTGTAGGGCGCCCTGTTCTTGGCCCTGCATGGCCTCGGTAAAGGTCATGGCTGTTTGATAGCTGGCAATGGCCGGTTCCCAGTTGCCGGTGGCGTGCTGGGTTAACCCTTTAAGGTAGTGATTAAAGGGGTTCTGGCCATCTTGCTCAAGCGCGGTTTCGATCCATGTTTCAGCATTGCCGGGATCGCCTTGGTCCAGATAGAAAGCACCGAGCTTTTGAGCGACCTGATGTTTTTCCGTGCCGCGGGGGGCATCGTACTCATCCATCAAGAACTCTTCGGCTTCTTTGGCTTGATCAATCTCGACCAACCACTCCGCATAGCGGGCGATCCAGTAGTCGTAGAGCATAAAGTCATGCTCACGGGGGCCATCCAAAACCCCTTTAAGTAGCTCAAGAGCCACTTCGGTCTCTTCGTTACGGTAGTAACAGGAGGCCATTTCACTCGCCGCCAAGTCGGTCAGCTTATCCCGTGGCACATCATCCAGTGCCTCGGCTTCCATTTCACTGATCAGCTGTGCTGTTGCAGCGGCCATAATGGGGGCGGTGGGGTTGCCCAGCTTAAAGCTCAGCTTTTCGGCCTCATTAATATGGCAGCTTTTAAATTTTTTGCCTGAACCGCAGGGGCAGGGATCGTTCCGCCCAATTTTTGGGGCAGGGGCCTGACGGTTCGTGCGGGCTTTAAAACCCAGCTCAGGGCGTGGCGCCATATCTTGCAGGCGTTGGGCAAAGAACTCGTAGCGCTTGACCAGGGGATCCTTGGCCACCTCTTCCGTATCGGCCAGCCATTGCATCAACGTCTCTTGCGAGTCGCTGGTGGCCGCTAGGCAAAGGGCTTCGGCATAGGTGTTAGGATCATTCAGATTCTTAGGCTGAACCACGATAGGAGCTCCAATGGGCCAGGGTAGTCGGGAATAGAAACGAGACATCATACTAAAGGGCGGGGGTTAAAGGCTAGGACAATGGTAAGAAAATGGTGTGAGTATGGTTGTAAAAAAGGTCACAACATGGTAACAACCCTCTGTTCCGATAAGTAAGATGCGATGGATGACACCGACATAGGTGTTGCCAGCCCCCTGCATAAAGCCCCAAACCGCGAGATAACATCATGGTCATGCGTACCCGATTTGCCCCATCCCCTACTGGTTTTTTACACGTTGGTGGGGCTCGTACCGCACTGTTTTGCCATCTGCAAGCCCGCCATGTTGGCGGTACAACGGTGTTGCGTATTGAAGATACCGACCGTGAGCGTTCTAGCCAGGAGGTGGTGGACGCCATTCTTGATGGCATGCATTGGATGGGGCTGGACCCGGATGAAGGTCCGCTGTTCCAGTCGGACAACACCCAGCGGCATAAAGATATGGCGCTTCAGTTGTTGGAAGAGGGCAAAGCCTACAAATGCTACTGCAGCAAAGAAGAGCTTGACGAGATGCGCGCTGGCCAACAGGCCCGTAAAGAGAAGCCCCGTTACGATGGCCGTTGCCGTAGCCGTACAGAGCATCCTGACCAGCCGTATGTGATCCGCTTTAAAACCCCGTTGGAGGGCGAGGTGGTCTGGCCCGATCTGGTGCAGGGTACCATCCGCATTGGCAACAAAGAGCTTGATGACTTGATTTTGCTGCGCTCTGATGGCTCCCCCACCTACAACTTGGCCGTTGTGGTGGATGATCATGATATGGGCATTACCCACGTGATCCGTGGTGAAGACCACACCAGCAATACGCCGCGGCAGATCCATCTGTTCCAAGGGTTGGGGTGGAATGTGCCTCATTATGCCCATATTCCGCTCATTCATGGTGAAGATGGCGCCAAGCTCTCTAAACGCCACGGTGCTGTTTCGGTTCTGCAGTTCCGTGAGGAGGGCTTCTTGGCCAGTGCCCTGAATAACTATTTGGTTCGTATGGGGTGGTCCCATGGTGAAAAAGAGGAGTTCACCATGGATGAGATGGTTGAACTGTTCGATGTGAACAATGTGGGACGCAGTGCCGCCATTTTTAACCAGTCCAAATTACTGTGGCTCAACGGTATTCATATTCGCCAATCCAGCCCTGATGAATTGATGGGTGAGTTGATCTGGCATCTGGAGCGGTTGGGGGTGGAAAATCCCAACCCGGCTTTTGTGCAGCAGATCATTCCCGGCATGCAGGAGCGGGTTAAGACGTTGCTGGAGATGGCACATATGGGCATGTTCTACTTCCGTGCGCCCAGTGAATATCTGGAAAAGTCCGTTAAAAAACACCTGAAAGCGGCTGTTCTACCCGCCTATGAAGCGTTGGTTGCACATTTGCAAACGGTCTCTGATACGGATTGGAATGATGAAGGCTTGGAGTCGGCCTTTAAAGCTGTCATGGAAGAGACCGGCGCAAAGATGGGTAAAATTGGCCAACCCGTACGGATCGCCCTTTCGGGGAGTGATGTGGCACCGGGTATCTATGAAATATTGCAGTTGGTTGGTCGGGATGAGAGCTTGCAGCGCCTGGAAGCCCTTAAAGCCTTTTTCCAAGAGAAGGTCGCCGCAGAAAATGGTTGAGCGGCTTTTGCAGGTTCTGCAAGGGGTTTGTGCAGAAAATGTAACCTTCCAGATGCTTAAAGCTTGATTCTGGATAAGAGCTCATGCCATAAAGTGTGTTGGGTTATGTATCAAACCGACTAAACCGTTGCCTTAAGGGATCTCTATCAAGGCTCGGCGGTATGGTTTGGCGAAGTCAGTTAGATCACTGTAGATGAGGGGTGTGGACAATGACATTCAGCGACGCTGGGGAGATTCTGGTCACCCAGAGTGATAGCGAGACGGTGATACGTGTACGCGGTCGCTTTAACGTGCAGCAGCTGTTTGAAGTGAATAATATTCGCCCTTCAGACCACGCAGGTCATAAGTATATTATTGACTTGGCTGAGACAGAGTTTCTGGACTCTTCTGGTATGGGGATTATCTTGCGCTTGCGTGAACAGGTTTCTGGCACTCAGGAGAATATGGTGATCCGTAAGGCACGGCCAGAAATTCGTCGTCTGCTGGAGACCGTGCAGTTTGATAAATTATTCACCATTCTTTGACCTCGGTTAAGGTTTGGTTGGGGGTTATAAACGGGGTGCCCATAAGGGTGCTCCGTTTTTTGTTTGTGTGGGGATAAAGGTTATCTTTGGCTGGATTTTTACCCTAAAAAAGCGCATCCTTTTCTATTGGAGGGATGATTCCAGGGAGAGATAGATGAGCTTTACAGACAGTGGTTCCATGCAGGTCACACAAACCCCGCAGGAAACCCTGATCGTGGTACGTGATCGTTTTAATGCCAAAGATCTTTTTAAGCTGGGTGACTTGAAGCTGCCAGGTACCCCCAATCATAAGGTGATCGTGGATATCGGTGCGGTCAAGTTTATGGACTCCTCATCTATGGGGATGTTGCTGCGCTTAAAAGAACAGTTGGGCGCAGCCGATCGTGCGATCCATTTACGCCGTCCTAGTCAGGGTGTGCGCGAGATGCTGAACACCGTCAAGTTTGATCGGTTGTTCACCATCGGCTAAACAATTTTTTAGTAGCATGGATGAGTCAGCTTTTTATGGTTGAGGGACCTGCAAAAGCGACTTGTATTTTTCTTAATGGTTTGGGGTGGTCATGGATCTCCCACCACACAAGAGGGCAGGCGTTATTCGTCTGGGGCAACATGGCTTACACCGAAGGCGGTGAGATTGAAATTATTGAAGATCCACAGGAGACTGTGGTTAAAATTCATGTGCGCTTTACCGCAAAACAGATGCATGCCATTGATCGTTTAAAACCCTCCAGCAATCCTGCCCATCGTTTTGTGGTGGATCTGAGTACAACCCGCTTTTTAGATTCATCCGGCATGGGGTTTATGCTGCGTCTACGTGAGCAGGTTGAGGGCAGTGCGCATAACCTGCGGATCCGTGGCGCCAGTGCTGAAATGCGTCAACTGCTGGAGGCCGCGCAGTTTAACCGTCTGTTCAAAATCGAATAATCCATCCTCGTTAAAACCACTGAATAGGCTCTTTACCCGGTAGGTTAGGCCGCTCTCGAACCAGTTTTGGTAGGGCGTAGCCGGGGAGTTGCTGGTGCAGGCTGCGCATCAATGTCGCGGCCTGTTGTTCATCGACTTCAAAATGGGCAGCCCCCTCAACGGCATCGAGCAGATGCAGGTAGTAGGGCATGACCCCCAGTCCAATAAGATCCAAGCTTAAGTTGGCCAATGCTTCGGTTGTATCATTGACACCTGCCAGTAAAACCGACTGATTAAGCAGTAAAAATCCCTGTTCTCTGCACTCTCTAATGGCAGCTTTGCTCGCCTGGGTTAGCTCTTGGCTATGGTTGCAATGCATGACCATGATCACCGTTTTTTTGGTCTCTGTCAGCGCATCCAGCAGGGGTTGGGTGATGCGTGCAGGATCGGCAATGGGTACCCGGCTATGAATGCGTATCCGCTCAATATGTGCAAGGGTACTCAGGCGTTGCATCCACCACTGCCACTGATGCAGGGGCAGCATTAAGGGGTCTCCACCCGATAAGATGAGCTCTTTTAGGCTGGTATCCTGTTCCAGGTAGGTCAGGAGTGCCGTTTCTGTGGCATGATCCTTCGGGGAGGTGACCGCACCATGGCGCCGAAAACAGTAGCGGCAGTGCACAGGGCAGGCGTCAGTCAGGTGCAGTAGGGCGCGGCCCTGGTACTTATGGACCAAACCGGGCATGGGGGAGCTTGCGGCCTCTTGCAGGGGATCTTTTTCGTAGTGGTTTGGGCTCTGTAGCTCTTGAGCATCTGGCCGGAACTGACGGGCAATGGCGTCATCTGGTGCATGGTTGCAGGCCGCCATGTTGGGGGTGATCAGCATGGGAAATTGGTGGTGCGCCTGTTTTTCCTGGGTACTAAGCCGGGTTGAATCAAAGGGCATGTTTGGCTACCGATGGCGGGTAAGGGGTAAGAATAAGGTCCCGTATAGCACGCTGTTAGGTCCAGGTCCAGTTGTGGTGGCTATGGGGTGGAGAAAGCACCCGCTTTTATGGTATCTTTTCTGGCTTCTTAGCTAAGCACTTTATGCACGGTGCCGCCCGCCGGGTGTGCCGTATCCAGATAGAACGATCCGTTCGTAGAGGAACACCGATGTTATCCCATACAGAAATGAAGCAGGGTAAGCGTATTCTTGTTGATAATCAGCCCTGGATTATTGTGAAAGCCGACTTTGTAAAACCTGGTAAAGGTCAGGCGTTTACCAAAATTAAAATTAAAAACCTGATGGATGGTCGGGTGATCGAGCGGACCTTTAAATCCAGTGACAGCGTGCCCAAGGCCGATGTCATGGATACCGACATGCAGTACCTCTACAACGATGGTGAAATGTACCATTTTATGAATCCCGCCACCTACGAGCAGGTCGCCCTGACCGAAAAGCAGGTTGAGGATTGTAAAAAATGGCTCAAAGAAAATGAAACCTATGAGGTGACCTTGTGGGAAGAGCGGGCCATCGCTGTCGTACCCCCCGCTTTTATGATCCTGGAAATTACCGAATGTGAGCCCGGCGTGCGTGGGGATACCGTCACAGGTGCTACCAAGCCAGCTGTCGTCGAGAGCGGCGCGGCGATTAAGGTTCCTCTGTTTGTGGAAATTGGTGCCCGGGTTAAGGTCGATACCCGTTCTGGTGAGTATATGGAACGGGCCAAGAGCTAAGCTTGGTGACGGCGACACCCTGGCAACCGGGTATGGATCGTGCGCAGTTGGCGCAGCGTGCCCGGTTGCTGAGCCAACTGCGCAGCCATTTTGAGCAAACAGATGCGTTGGAGGTGGATACACCGATCCTGCATCATGCGCTGGCACCTGAAGAGCATATTGAGCCCATCCGTTGCCAAGATGGCGCCCTGGAAGGGTATCTGCACACCTCGCCAGAGACCTGTATGAAGCGTCTTCTGGCGGCGGGTAGTGGCGATATTTACTACCTGGGTAAAGTGTTTCGTAGTGAAGAGCTGGGACGTCTGCACAACCGTGAATTCACCATGTTGGAGTGGTACCGGGTAGGGTGGACCCTTGACGCGTTGGTGACAGAGACAGCCCAGCTGATTGGAACGGTTCTAGATCTGCCGATCTCTAAGCCTTTAAGCTATGCCGATGCGTTTACCCAGGCTGGCGGACCCAACCCCCACACCGCCTCTTTGGCACAACTGCAACAGTGGGCCAAGACCCATCGCCTCAGTTACCCCGACGGGCTGGTGCGTGAAGAGCTGATGGACTATCTGCAAGCGGAGTTGGTGGAGCCCCGTTTGCCCCCTAAAGCCGTGGTGGTGGTGGATCGCTTTCCCGCACAGCGGGCCGGTATGGCGCAGATCGATCCGGGGCCACCTGCCGTTGCCCAGCGCTTTGAGATCTATGTTAATGGTGTGGAGCTGGCCAACGGTTATCTGGAGTTGACCGATGCTGTTGAGCAGCGGCAACGCTTGGAGTCGGTTAATAGACGCCGCCAACAACAGGGGTTACCTGCCATTACCATGGATCAACGCTTCTTGGCGGCTCTGCAGGCTGGCTTGCCAGCGGTTAGTGGGGTGGCATTGGGGGTTGATCGCTTACTGATGTTACAGATGGGGGCAGAGTCCTTGGATTCTGTCATGCCCTTTACGCAATCGCGGATTTAATACAGAGGGAAACAGATCATGGTTCTACTGCACACCCCCCCAGGGGAGCTGGGCGCTCAAGCCGCTCCTTTTGAGCTAACCGGTACCGATGGCAAAGTACACCGCTTGGAAGATTATAAAGATGCCAAGGCGCTGGTGGTGATGTTTATTTGTAACCACTGCCCTTATGTGTTGGCGGTTGAAGAGCGGTTAATCCGCTTGGCGGAGAGTTTACAATCCCACAACATCGCTGTGGTGGGCATTAATAGCAACGATGCCACCAACTACCCCGATGATAGCTTTGAAAACATGTGTCAGCGCTCAGCGGAAAAGAACTACACCTTTGACTACCTCTATGATGATAGCCAGCAGGTTGCCAAGGCCTATGGGGCGATCTGTACGCCGGATTTCTTCATCTACGATGGGGCACAAAAACTACGTTATCGAGGGCGGCTGGATGATGCACCGCGTCACCCTGCTCAGGTGAGTAAAGAGGAGCTGAAGATTGCGGCCATCGCCATTGCGGAGGGTAAGCCCCTTGCCCAGGATCAGCATGCCTCCATGGGGTGTAGCATTAAGTGGAAGCCTGAGAACGTTTAAAAACGCTTAGATTGAGCACCAAAAAGGGCATGCTTTGGCATGCCCTTTTTGGTGCGCTTAGTACGGTCAAATGGGCGCTTTAGGCCGTGCTTTCACCAAACGCCTTAGCCAAAATCAGCATGCTACCATAGGGTGTCGCATAAAGTGGAAGCCTGAAGAACGTTTAAGAACGCTTAGGTTAAGCATAAAAAAGGGCATGCTTTGGCATGCCCTTTTTGGTGCGCTTAGTACGGTCGAACAGGCTCTTTAGGCAGAACTTTATGGAGATAGAGGTAGCCGATGATACCCGATAAAATGGAGCCCGCTAAAATACCCAATTTAGACTGCATCATCTCAGGCGAACCCGCCACTTGGGTCATGCCGCTTTGCTCAAAGGCAAGGGTGCTGATAAACAGGCTCATGGTAAAACCAACCCCACACAAGACCGAAATCCCATAGAGATGTTTCCAATTGCAGGAGTCCGGTAGTTTGGTTAAGCCCATTTGAACCATGATCCACACTGCACCAAAGATCCCCACCTGTTTGCCCACAAACAGCCCTAATGCGATACCCACCGGCACCGGATGAACCACTTGATCCCAGGAGATACCCTGTAGGGAGATGCCCGCGTTGGCAAAGGCAAACAGAGGTAAAATACCCAACCCCACGGTGTTTTGTAGATCATGCTCCAGTTTGATTAACGGTGGGTGTTTGCCAGATAAGGTGCGGTAAGGGATGGTAAAAGCCAAAACCACCCCGGCCAGCGTGGCATGTACCCCCGATTTAAGCATCGCCACCCATAAAATGGTGCCAAACAGCAGGTAGGGGAACACACTGCTGACATGCAGCCGGTTCATAAGTAGCAACATGACCAGTGTACCCCCTGCCACCATTAAGGAGAGGGTAGAGAGGGTGTCGGTATAGAAAAAGGCAATAATAATAATGGCGGCCAGATCATCCATAATGGCCAAAGTTAACAGAAACAGCTTTAAGGTCAGTGGCACCCGTTTGCCCAACAGCCCCAAAATACCCATGGCAAAGGCAATATCCGTTGCGGTGGGAATGGCCCATCCGCGTAAGGCTGTACTGTCGTCCAAATTAAGGCTGGCATAGATCAACGCGGGAATGGCAATGCCCCCAACCGCACCTGCCGTGGGTAGAAGAATATTTTCAGGGCGGCGCAGAGGACCGGTCAGGAACTCCCGTTTAAGTTCGAGCCCAACCAGCAGGAAAAAAATCGCCATAAAACCATCGTTAATCCACAATAACAGAGGTTTGTGGATCTTAAAGGCGCCTATTTGAACGGCGACAGGCATGTTCAGCAGGCTGTCGTAAAGGGGGTTTAAATCTGAATTTTTAATGGCAAATGCACACAGAGCGGCCAAAAAAATGAGGATGCCACTGCTCGCTTCGTTATGTCTGATTTTTTGTAGAATACGATGCATTGATTTCCTCCACGCCGTGTGGAGCCCATTCCCCATATTGGTTTAAATGTGATAACCAAGCCCCTTCATGGGGCGAACTACGGTCACGTTGCACCCCATGCTCTTGGTGGTGCATGGGATGTTTGGCGACCTCTCAACCCATCTAAAAGGCCACAAGCCTTGGAGCGCCAGGGTTATAAAAAATTCCCTATGACCCGATTGATTATAACCAAAAGATGGCATGAATTGAAGGACGACAGCTGCTAATGGGGGGGGGCTTATCGGTGAAATCCCTTTTAAGGTATGGTTTTTAGCCGTTGGGCTTCAGGCTTCATGTTCTTGAAGCTGGGGGGGCGGATAGCTGTGCACAACCTAGGGTTTTGCCGGGATTATGGTGGGGATGGCCTCCAAAAGTGGGGATGCCGCTGTTCCTCACGCTGGGGGGGCGTAGAGGGGGGGGCTGTTCTACCCTGGTCTCCGCCTGCAAGGAGCATTTAAGCTGAGTGATCTTGAGGGGGAGGGCGGGTAAGCTGGCGGTAGGCACCGAGAGGGGGCATGATCTTGGCTGGTGTCTGCACGGAGGTTACGCCACCAAACGTACCGAGCCGATACTTTGGTGTTTGAGGGGCGCCGTACACAACGATCTTGGTGTCGGTTGGGGCGCTTGTGGCCTAGGTGGGGTGCGGCTGATCATTTTATGGATAAGGATCAGCGGGGCTGGTGGGGGGCTCCTGGTAGCCCCGCCCGCAGGCGGAGGTGCTTCCCTTGTTGGGGGCTTCTCTTGGTTGGGCGATTGTTTGAGGGTTAGCGGGCAACGCGCTTCAGCAGTTTTTTCACCGGGGCGTAGATGCCATCCAAGTGGTGACTTAAAGAGAGAATGGACATATCTGGATAGCGGGCGGGTAGAACAAACTGCGGGTGGTGGGCCTGAATACGTCCATCCGCCTGCACCAGCAGTGTGTAGGCCGCATGGGCAGCAGGTTTAATGGGCTGTTCTTCCCACAGTTTGGTGAGTAAATCATCATGCCCTTGGGGGACCAAGCCATACAGTGTGGTGCCCTGTTGGGGAAGGTGGAGCTTATAAAGCCGCTTAACCTGGGTGTGGTATTTTTTTAAACTGGCCTCAACCGCCGTCACAGCGCTGGCGTGGCTGGGGTGTTTGGCGACGGTGTAGAGATCCTCAACCCCATAGGCCAGAGGGGTTACCCTAAGATCGGCAATGCGCACAGGCTCATAACCCTGTTTCATGCCATACGGCACGCCCTGACCCAATAGCTGGGTTAGATCTGCTGTAATGGCCTGAGCTTGGGTAATGTTCATGTGGTAAAGGTGGCTACGCCACATGGGGTTGGCTAGGGAGACAATGGAGCGACGCCCCTGTTTAATCACCCCTATTTGTATCACCGTCCCAAAAAGCGCCGTGGGGCTGCTCATGGCCCAATCCTGTAGCCATGCGGGTTTATAGAACGCCATGATACGTAGATCTGGGTTGATATCTACAAACCCCAATCCCCGATATCCCGCCGCCGAGAGCTTGCGCGCCACAGCATTGGCTGTATCACTGACCGAACCATAGGGCTCATCCAGCTTTAGGGAGGGGGAATAGCGCTCTTGTGCCTGGGCAACAGGGCTTAAGAGCAGCAAGCAAACAAAAACAGAAAAAATTAAACGTGTCATGATTTGGGTACCCAAAACAGAGAGAAGCATCCCGGCATGATGATCAGAGCCACAGGGTGTGTCAATTTGAAAAAAGTTGGGTCACTCCCCTAGTTTGGCTTGGCGCAGTGCCTCAACTAGGGTGGTGTTGATCTGTTTTTGTTTAATAAGGGCATCGTTGGTTTCATCCTGCCGTTTGATCAGAATATGCACCAGCTCTTGAATAATCTTTAGCTGCAAGGAGGTTTCCAACCCGTGCATGGTGGCCTCATTAACCCGAAAAGCCGTCAGTTCCGAGGTCGCAATGACATTGGCGTTACGGGGGCGTTGGGCCAAAAAGGCCAGTTCACCCAAGACGGCACCATCCTTAACCTCGGCTAAAATAGCGTTTGGTGCTGTGTTGGTGGTGACTTTGGCCGTTCCCCGCATAATGACAAACAGGGTGCCATCATTCTCTCCATCCCGGCATAGATGCTGATCGGTGGAGAAGGTATCAAACAGATCATCCTCTTTAGCCAGCAGGTTGGCCCGCTCTTCAGGGCTAAAACCCCAGAAAAAAGGGATCTGTTCCAGTAGCTTGAGCGAAAGTGACTGCATAAGTGATGATCCCAAAGCTGGCAAACGAAGGTCTAACGTCAATTAACTTCAAGGATTTTAGCAAATTAGCTGCAATTCTTAAAGTCAGGGGTTGGGCTTACTTAATCCAGCCTCCACCCACAACCCGGTCCCCGTGGTAAAAGACACAGGCCTGCCCAGGGGTCACCGCCCGTTGGGGGTGATCAAAGGTGACCGTCACTTCCCCCTCAGGCCCCGGTACCACCTGGGCTGGAACAGGGGGGGAGGCATAACGAATTTTAGCCTGTGTGGTGAAGGGAGCGGTGGGGGGGGTGGGCTCTAACCAGTTAACGGCTGTCAGGGTGAGCTCTGTTTTAAGTAGTGCATCAGAGGGGCCGACCACCACACGGTTCTGCTCGGCATCCAGCTCCAGCACAAACAGCGGGTGGGGGTGGGCAATGCCCAAACCTTTGCGCTGCCCCACCGTATAACGTCCCAAGCCTTTGTGTTGCCCCAGTTCATGACCGCTTTGGTCCACAATGGGACCAGGGGTTAGGAGATGCGGAGCCTGTTTGGCAAAAAAGGCGCTGTAGTCTCCATCGGGCACAAAACAGACATCCTGCGACTCCTGTTTATCTGAGAGGTGCAGGCCAAAACGTTGGGCCAATTGCCGGGTTTCGGACTTATCCATAGCCCCTAAGGGAAAACGCACATGGGCCAACTGCCCCATGGTGGTGGTAAAGAGGAAGTAGGATTGATCCTTGGCTGGGTCGGTACCCCGCCAGAGTTGGGCGTTGCCCTGGGCATCCTCTTTACGGATGGCGTAGTGGCCGGTGGCCAAAAAGTGCGCCCCCAGGCTTAAGGCTTTTTTGAGTAACAGATCAAACTTTAAGACCTGGTTGCAGCGTACGCAGGGGTTGGGGGTCTGCCCCGCGGCGTAGGTCTCAATAAAGTCGCTTACCACCGCTTGGCGAAAATCCGCCTCATAGTTCACCACATAAAAGGGTATACCCAGGGTCTGGGCAACCTGACGGGCGTCATACACATCATCCAGTGCGCAGCAGCTGCGTGAGCCTGGTGCTTTGGGGGTGCTGTGATCCCAAAGCTGCATGGTCAGGCCTATAACTTCATACCCCTGTTCCACCAAAAGCGCTGCGGTAGCTGAGGAGTCCACGCCACCAGACATGGCAATGGCAACACGTTGGGGATTCGACATGATCAGGGGTCCATAGAATAAAAAGAGCGGATACCGTTTGCTATTGTACGAAAGCACGCAGGTTGGAACAATGAACACTCTGTTCTCTGCACTGTAAACAGGAGCGATTGATGACCATTGAGACCTTTAAATGGCCCGACCAAGCCACCATGCAGCACCAGATGCAACAGTGGGGATACTATCCCATAACGTACCACTATGCACCCGGTACCTACTTTGCGCCCCATACCCACCCGGTGGATAAGATTGTTGGGGTGGTGGCAGGGACGCTGCATATTCAGTTGCAGGGCCACACCCAACAGCTTGGCCCCATGCAGGGGGTTAAAATTCCAGCCCATATGCGCCACGATGCGGAAGTGATCGGGCAGGAGAGCGTTGTAAGTGTCGATGCTATGGCGCAATTGTGAGGGAATGAGAGAAAAAAGGGTGGCGTCAAGGGTTTTTGAGACAGTATTTTGGCGAAATTGTGGGGGTGATGAGAAAAGATCCTTTATCTAGGCTGCTCTTGGACGATTGCTCAAAGTTGGTATTGCAGTTGCTATTCTTACCGGTACCTCCCCAAGGATGGGGAAATTGAGATGGCAATACCATTTTGCGCAAAGCTGGGTTATTTCACTCCGCCAGTTGCGCCTTTTCCGGTCGACCAAAACGGTCAACGGCATGAGGGTCATGATGAAAAGCAAAAATAGCTCCCTATCCCAACCTTCTCTCAGTCGTGGTGGTGCTGGACGTGCCCGCCTACGCGCCAGTTATGATAAAAGCTTGGCCGAGCGCACGCTGCCCCGTCAATCACTCTCAGGTGACGAGAGTGCGCCACGTACCCGTCGTGAGCCCAGCATTGAGACGCGTAATCGCCGTCCGGCCGCGGATGCACCGGCCAAAGCCCGTTCGGCGGCTGGTTCCTCTGCCAAAGCCCGTTCGGCGGCTGGCTCTTCTGCTAAAAGCCAGAACCATGGTTACCGCCCCGCCAGTGTGGATGGGGTGCGCCATCAAATTCAGGAAATTTCCACCCGTGCCACCGATGAGCGGTTGGAGTGTGCCATTCCTCTGCTCGAGAGCCTGCGTATGGCGCTGGCGCTGGATCGTGCAACCCACCAGACCCCTCCAGGTACCTTAACGGTTAAAGGGTGGAGCTCGCTGTTGGGTAACTGGGAAGGGCATATCCAAAAAAGTCGTGCCCGCCAGATGATGTATACCAAAGCCTTTTTTGATGAGATCGCGGAAGATGGTGATTATAAAGGATCACCTTTAGAGCCGATTTTTCAACAGCTTGTCTTGGTGATTCAAAGCACGCTGGAACAAAAAGGTATGGTGGCCGCCTGATCATAGATACAGCGGGAGTGCTTGGCGCTCTCCTTGTTGACAAAAGGTACACCACAAGCCGGGAGGAGGGGATTGCCTCGAGCTTGGGGTGTGCCTTTTTGTGTATGTGCAGAGGTAAAAAGTGGTTTTGGTGGCCATGGTGGTGGACATCTATCCTGCAATAGCGGCAATATGAAGGTTTGATTAAAAAAAAGGTTGTTCTCTTATAGAGGGATCTGTGGGGATTATGTCAGAAATGGTCACGCAGCAGGCGGAGTCTTCAGCTCAAGAGGTTCAGGGGTGGTACCCGGGCCGTAGTTTTGAGAAGAATCGCCGTGCCCTGATCCAGGCTCTGGAAGAGGGGGGGCGTGTGGTCACCCTAACCGGCGCGCCTGGGGTGGGCAAAAGCTATCTGCTGCACCATCTTGAGCAATGGATCCCCCCTCACAGTAGCTATCTGCTGCTGGAAAACCCCGGTCAACCTACCGATACCTTTGTCCATGAAATCTCCGCATCCTTAGCGGCCCAGCAGCGTGACCGTAACATCAACTCCCCTTTGTGGCAGGATAACCGAGATCTGGTCGCCGCCATTCGTGTGCATCTACAGTCTGGCCATGGGTTGGTTATGGCCATTGATCAGGCGCACTTGTTAAAGGGTGAAAATCTTCGTTTGATCCAATCTGTTCTGGCCATTGACCCCCAAAAGGGGCGGTCGGTTCAGTTGGTACTGAGCGGTCGCCGTCAGCTCCAAGAACAGCTTGATACCCCTGAGTACCATTTTTTGGACAGCCAAGTGGATAAGCAGCTACGTTTGGGGCTGTTTGGCAGTCGTGATGTTGAAGGCTATGTGGGCTACCTGTTAGAACAGTTAGAGATGGCGGCGTTTTATCAGTTTTCCCCTTCCGCTTACAAAGTGCTGGAGCGGTATGGGGGGGATAATCCCCGCAAGCTCAACCGCTTGATGAATCAGATTATGATTAAAGCACGCCAATGGCACGTTACCCGTATTGGGGGCGGGACCATCCATGAAGCGCTGGCCAGTGAAGAGGAAAATTGGCGCTTTAAGGCTATTAGCCGTTGGCTAAAAGGCTCTCTGCGCTGGATATTGCTCCCGGTCGCAGGGTTTGTGGCGGGGCAGTTGTTCCCCATCAATCTGTTTAACCCGGCATCTTGGGGAGATCCCTCCGCGGTTATACAGCCCAGTGCCGCCATGCCGATCCCTTCTCCCCAGAAGGTGGCCCCCATGCACCCTCTGTCGGAGCCGGTATCACCCCTGTTGGAGCCGGAGGGGCTGGTTCCCATGGAGCCTCTGCCGACACCGATTAATCCTGAACAAGTACGGCAGAGGGCCATTCAAGCTGCTGTAGAGGCCCCGTTGGCCATTATTAAAGCGGTGCCTGCACCCCGAATGATTCTACCGACTGCTTCTGTACCACAGCGGGTGGCCGAACACGTGCCCTCTGAGACGGTTGATGCCGAGCCGCCGACACGGGTGACCGTTGACACAGAGGTGGAAAAACCACCGGCAGCGGTTGGTTCTGCCTTAAAAACCCGGTCGAAGCCCCCTGCACCTGAGCAGGTGGTGGATGCGCAGCCGGTCACCAAGCCTGTTGTGGTTGAACCCTCCTCTGCCAACGCTACAACCACGCCGTTAAAAACCACCCCGCAGCGCGCCAATCAACCGGTTGCGGCGGGTGTGAAGCCTGCCAAGTTGGTCCCGGTTAAAGTGGTGGTCTCCCAACCACGATCGACACCGCAGGAGCTGACCAAGCGCACAGCTGAAGCGCCATCCCAGACCGCTTCTGTTACCCCAGAAGGGTTGCAGCCACCGGATGCGGCGCTGGCACAGATTACCGTCGTGTCACATTCTCTGTTAGAGATGCAACCACCACCGCGGCATCAAGCACCCGACACCGGGGGGGCTTTGGAAAAAACCAATCTGGCCACGGCGATTGGTCGGCCAGAAAGCGCGGCGGTTGTGGAGTTTGGGCAGGAGAGCCCGCAGGCGGTGCAGGATCCTATGCCTGTAACGGATGGGGGCTTTCTTTTGGTCTCTTCAGGGGTACACTCCCTTGAAAAACCATATGTTTTGCAGTTCGGTACCGTTAATAAAATTATTTTTGCTGAATCTCTGGCCGATAAAGTGCGCCAAGCAGGGGTGGAGCCCTTTATCCATAGCTCCCAGCGTAAGGGCAAAAAGCTCTACTCGGTGCGTTTGGCTTTTGCCTCCAAACAGGAGGCAAAGAGCAAAATGCGTGCTTTGGAGCGCAGCCACGGTTTGACCCCCATGCTGTTGGTGATCAAGTAAGTCCGTTCGGGCTCTGCTTATTTCTGCACCGTTTTACCCAGTGCCATCCACCCCATGCTAAGCTGCTCCATCCGCTGATCGGACTGGGTTGTTACCACCAGTTCAAAGCTTTGAGCGGTCACCTTTTGTGCGGCAACCTCTAAGGATGACAGTTTTTTCTGCCCCAGTTGCAAGCCCTGTAGCCCAACCATTACTTGGGGGGTGTGGGCAAAGGGTGGGGTGAAATTGATTTTCTGGCGGTAAACGCGGGTTTTGGAAAACAGGTTGGTTAGCGACCAGCGGGTATCTTTTTTATCAATCTGTAAGGTTCCCTGGGCGCTTTGTAGCTGTTGGGTGGGTAGCTCGGCAATACGCTGTTGCAGGGCTGTAATGGTTTGAGGAAGCTGTTTTTCCAGCTGTTGCAGACGGCTGGTCAGGGCTGCGGTGGTTGCTGTTTTTGAGCGTTGGGCAATCTGCTCTTCCAGTTTGGCCATCTGTGCCTGCAGTGCCTGGTTAGGGTCAACCTTTGGGGTTGGCTCAGCGGTGTGGCCAGCTTGGGGGGCGGAGGCTGTAGGGGTGCTCTTCCAGTGATTAACCCCAGTAATGATGGCCACCAGCAGAACCAGCAGTATGAGGAAAGCAACGGCATAGGCGCCAAACTGTTTAAGCATAACCAATCATCCTGGGTAAGAGCATAAAACGCCCATACTGTGCTTAGAAATGCATGGGTATGCAACCCCTGCTCTGGTGGGGTGGGGATTAGGCGTTTTGGGTAAGGACTTTGGCCACACGTTGCCACATGCTGTCATGAATAGGCTGTGCACGCTCTAAAAGCGGTGTAAAATTAAGGGGAAGCCTTTGAGAGAGCCCCTTGGCATGGTGGACCGTGGGCTTGTATGGGGGCTGGGCTGGGCGCTTAGGGGTGGCAATAAGAATAGCATTTTGGGAGCGGGCAACCGGTATCATCCACCCCTGTTCAGGGTAGGCGATTTTCCAATTTTCCAACGCTTCTTGAAAATGGGGTTTGTTACCACGGGAGACATTGGCGGCGATCACGCCACCCGGGGCCAAGTGGTTCTGACAGGTTTTTAAAAACGGGGGTTGATAGATGCTGGTGACCAGCCCGTGGGAATCAAACGCATCCAGCAAAATCAAATCATAGGGGCTCTGTTTGGGCTCCCCTTTATCAAAAAAGTGTGCGCCATCCCCCAGATGCACCGTGAGCTGTTGGTGACCCTTGGGAAGGTGAAAAAAGTCCTGAGCCACCGCCAGAATGTGGGGGTCATACTCCACCACTTCCACATGGGCCTGGGGGGTGTTGTGCAGAAAAAACTTAACCAGCGACCCGCCCCCCAACCCAATGAGCAATATGCGTTTGGGAAAGTGGGGTAAAAACAGCAGGGCCGACATCATGTGACGGGAGTAGGGCAAAAAAAGAAAACTGGGGTCGTCCAACAACATGCAACTTTGGCGTAGGTGAGAGCCAAAGGTCAGACAGCGCAGGCCATCTTTCTCAATGACCTCCACGGTGGTACCGCGATGCCGCTGTTGATAGATGATGTTGGAGGGGTGATCCACGGGTTAAGGCCCTTCACCTGTGGCTTCGACCTCCATACGCTCCAGGTCGGCCAGGCGAATTTGTCGGCCATCGGTGGTTAAAAAATCCCGGTGGTGGATATCCTTGGACTTGGCCCGGTAGGTGGAAACCTCCCCCGATTGACTGTTAATAACGCGGATCAGTTGGATCTCTTGCCCCTCTGCCCAGCGGTTGTAACCCATAAAACCCCCCATGACCAGAATGGCGGCCAATACCCCCAAACCCAGGCGGCGGGCATTCCGGTTATCCTGCTCGGCCTCTTTTGCTGCAGCAATACGGCGGGGTGAGGGGGGGCGATTCTCCACCTCTTGCTTGCGTGCGTGCAGGCGTCCTGTGCCGTAGACGCCGCCAATCACCAGCAGAATAATCAAAATTTTACTTAACATGGGGGGTAACCACCGTCTGGTGAAATTGAATGCAAGAGTCAAATAACGTACCATGTGAATGGGGGGTGTGCCAAACCGGTGTGAAGAAAAAATGCTGGTCTGCCGCATACCTCAAGGCCACACGCCCACTTAGGAGCTGAAATTATGACCTTGAAAGCCCGTGAATTAATGAATCAGGACCCCAAGACGGTAACCGTGGATGCGACGGTGCATGAAGTTGCGATACTGTTGGCACAGAAGAGTATTTGTGCCGTGCCAGTATTGGATGAAGGGGTGTTGGTGGGCATCATTACCGAAGGAGATTTGATCGACCGCGTTAAGCAGGTCCATCTCCCGACGTTAATTAATATTCTCGATGCGGTGATCCCGATTGGTGGGAACCATCAGTATGAAGAAGACCTGCGTAAGGTAGCGGCCTGTAAAGCTTCTGAAATTATGACCCCGACCTTGATCTCTGTGGATCCGGAATCGGATCTGACCAAAGTGGCCACGGTGTTGGGTGAGCAGCACATCTCTGTTGTCCCGGTGGTGGGTGAGGGGCGTTTGTTGGGGCTGATTGATAAAAGCGATGTCATTCGCGGTATGCTCCAGAGTAATGATGCCTAAGCCTACTATCTAAAGTCGGTACCCTCCTGGAGGGGGGCCGCTAAGCTACAAATCGCCACCCTCTACAAGGGTGCGGGTGGTCCATCGCGCAGAGTGACCTCTCGTACCCTTTTCGTCTGTTGATAGGCATCAGGAACATCATGTTGAATAACGCCTTGTGCGCTTTTGTCGCCAAACATTGCTCAGATCATCTCAACATTATCAAAGTGGCGGGTGATGCCTCGTTCCGCAGTTATTATCGGGTGCTGCGTCAAACGGGGCCTTCTCTTATTGTGATGGATGCCCCGCCAGATAAAGAAGACAGCCACCCCTTTGTCGCCATTGCCCATTTTTTGCGGCAGCATGGGGTTAAGGCCCCTGACATTAAAGTCTGTGACTTTGAACAAGGGCTATTTTTGTTGGAGGACTTTGGTGATCTGACCTTTGCCCGTGCCTTGGAAGAGGGGCAAAACGCTCAAACCTTGTATGGGGCTGCGGTGGATACCCTGTTAACCCTACAAGCGTCACCTGCAACGGGTCAAACCATTGCCCATACCCGTGCGTTTGATGAAGAGCTGTTTGCTTACGAGGCGGACCTGCTCACCGCGTGGTACATACCCGGTGTCATGGGGTATACCCTCTCTGAGACAGAGCAGGCTGCTTTTAAACAGGTGTTTGACCAGTTGCTGGCGCCCCTGCTTGAGCAGCCTCGGGTGTTGGTACACCGGGACTACCATAGCCGTAACCTTATGTGGATGGAGGGTGCGGTGGGGGTGATTGATTTTCAGGATGCGGTGATGGGCCCCATCACCTATGACCTGGCCAGTTTGCTGCGCGACTGTTATGTCGCCTGGGATGCCCCCTTCCGCCATGAGGTGATGAAGCGCTGGCTGGAGGGGGCCAAAACCCAACTGGGTTATGCGCCAGAGTGGGCTGAGTTTGAACAGGCTTTTGATTGGATGGCCATACAGCGCAACCTAAAAGCGGTGGGGATCTTTGGCCGTTTGGCGCTGCGGGATGGCAAGTATGCCTACCTGGATGATGTGCCCCGGACCATGGGCTATGTGCGTGAGACCCTTAGCCGCTACCCCCAACTTGCTGAACTGCAACGTTTGTTGGAGCGTGCCATCCCTGAAGGGCAGGAGCCCTCTTCGGTAGAGGTGGCGGCTCGGCAGACCCAGAGTGGGGTTGCTTGATGGGGCTCGATTTTCCAGCCATGATCTTAGCCGCTGGCAAAGGCACCCGTCTGGCCAGCTGGACGGAACACACCCCTAAACCCTTGGTTCCTGTGGCGGGAGAGCCGGTTATTTTTCTGACCTTAGCGCGTTTGGCGCGTCTGGGGTTTTCCCGCGTGGTGATCAATGCTCATCATCTGGCTGAGCGTTTGATCGATGCGGTGGGGGATGGCCAGCGTTGGGGGTTGCAGATCCAATGGTCCAGGGAGTCTGCTTTGCTGGAGACCGGCGGTGGCGTTTGTCAGGCTTTGCCGCTGCTGGACGCCCCTCAATTTTTGGTCATTAATGGCGATGTGGTTTGGGATCTGGATCTTCGCCCCATGTTGCACATGTTTAATCCAGAGACCATGGATGCCCTGTTGGGGGTGGTGCCCAACCCCACCGATGGAGGGGGGGATTTTTTGCGGCACAGCTCCGGCCAGTTGCAGCGGGGGCGTGGCCTGCCCGGCAGTTTGACCTATAGTGGTATTCAAATGTTATCCTCCCAAGCGTTGCAGGGTTATGCTGTGGCCCCTTTTTCTCTCAACCGGGTCTATGATGCCGGAATTGAAAAACAGCGCTTACACGGGGTTTGCCTCGACGGTTTTTGGGCTGATATGGGCACACCGGAGCGGTTGGCCCAGACGGAAAAACGTTGGCGGCAACATCAACCTGTAGTGATGGCCTGAATCGAACAACGAAATGACCCTATCGTAAAAAGTTTGACCAATGGCCCATAAAGCGGGTTTGGATTGCAATTGACCACCCTGATAGGGTAGAAGTTCTAGTGGCTCTAGTTTAGGGGCAAGCCCCCTGCTAGAATGGCCCTCTAAAAAAATTGACAGATATTCGTTACCCAGACGATGAAAAGGGGATAGTGATGGATTTTGCACTGGCGCGGACCAACATGGTGAAATCCCAGGTGCAACCACATGAGGTCATTGATGAGACCCTGCTTGGTTCCATGATGGTGGTGGAGCGGGAGCACTTCTTCCCTGAAGATCGCCAATTCATGGCCTATTCCGATATGCCTGTGGCGATGTCTGAGGGACGGCGTTGCCTAACCCCCATGCAGATCGCTTGGTTGATTAAATCAGCCAAAGTGACCGAGAACACCAAGGTGTTGTTAATTGGTGCAGGTACCGGTTACGAAGCTGCCCTAATGGCCACCATGGGTGCCAAAGTATGTGCCCTGGAGTGTGACCAAACTTTGGCCAGCAAAGGTGAGAGCCTGACCAAGGATATGGATGTCACCTGGAAAGTGGGTGATCACAGTCAAGGTTGGGCCGATGCCGCCCCCTTTGATGCCATCATTCTGACTGGTGCGGTGGAAGAGATGCCGGCAAATTTGGCCAAGCAACTGGACGCCTACGGAACCATGATTGCGGTGGTTGGTATGGCCAGTGAGCCTACCATGAGCGCCACACGGATCGTTGGCCCCACCGGCTTGCACCATCCTGAGAAGCTGTATGAGACGCGGATTGACCCCCTTCCTGGCTTTGCCCAGGATGAAGGGTTCCAACTGTAAGAATGCCCCCATTGGGGTGTGGCTAAACTTTGGCCTGTAGATTGCTGTCTAAATTGCCGAAGTTACAGTAAACGGATATACTGAATACAAAGGGTTTGCTGGTAACGGCACTTTGTATGGGCCAAGGATCACACCTTACGAGGGTCACCTTATGAACCGCATCGCTGGAGCCTCAGACGGCTATAACGCCATGGTCACCAATACCCCGGTTATGTGGGTGGCCTTGGGTTTTTTGATTATTCTGGCTTTTTTTATGGGTGGCTACTTGGTCATGCGTATGCTTGATCGTGCAAAGCGCCAAAAGAAGCGGGAAGAACGGGATATGGCGAAAAATAGTCGGCGTAAACGACGGCCGCCACCCCAGTAATGAAAAAATTGAACCAATCATAGACCCTTACGGGTCAGGTTAGTTGGTAAGCGCCGTAGAGATCTCCGACCCAAAAGGTGGGGGTAAAGGTCTACGGCGTTTTGCCGTTGTGTGACCCCTGTGCATCCTGTCGATGAGCCAGAGATGTTGGGGATATAATAATAAAACTGTGAAGAGGGTAGACGTGGCGCTAATCGTACAAAAATTCGGCGGCACATCCGTAGGGTCCATTGAGCGGATCCGCAATGTGGCGCAAAAGGCCATTGCCGAACAACAAGCGGGTAACCAAGTGGTGGTTGCCGTTTCGGCGATGTCTGGAGAAACCAACCGCCTGGTCGGGTTGGTGGAAGAGCTGACGCAGTTCTACAGCAAGCGTGAGTATGATGTGGTGGTCTCAGCCGGTGAGCAGGTCTCTATTGGTTTGTTGGCCTCGGCTGTTGAGTCCATGGGACACAAAGCTAAATCCTATTTGGGTTGGCAGGTGCGTTTCATTACCGATGGCTCCCACAGCAAAGCACGCATCAAAGAGGTAGAGGCGTTTCGTATTAAAGCCGATCTGGATGCTGGCAACATTGTGGTTGTTGCAGGTTTTCAGGGGGTGGATAAGCACAACAACATCACCACCCTCGGTCGGGGTGGCTCCGATACGTCAGCCGTGGCTTTGGCTGCGGCTTTGAAGGCGGACCGTTGTGATATCTACACCGATGTGGATGGGGTCTATACCACCGACCCCCGCATTGTCAGCAAAGCCCGTAAGATGGATAACATCTCTTACGACGAAATGCTGGAACTGGCCTCGCTTGGGGCTAAGGTGTTGCAAACCCGCTCTGTTGAACTGGCAAAGAAATACAGTGTGCCCCTGCGTGTGCTCTCCTCCCTGGAGCCTGGAAGCGGTACCATGTTGACGAAAGAAGAGGATACCATGGAAAGCGTTGTCGTCTCCGGCCTGGCCTATGACAAGAATGAAGCGAAAATTACCATTCTGGGTGTGCCTGACAAGCCTGGGGTAGCAGCCTCCCTGCTGGGTAAGCTGGGCGATGCCAATATCAATATTGATATGATCGTGCAGAACGTCTCCGCCTCTGGTGACTCAACAGACATGACCTTTACCGTGCCTAAAGGGGACTATCCCCAAGCGATGAAGGTCATGGAAGCCGCGGTTAAAGAAGTTGAGGCCAGAGAGCTGCAAGGCAACAATGAGATCTCCAAGATCTCAGCCGTTGGTGTGGGTATGCGTAGCCACTCCGGTATTGCCCAGAAGATGTTTAAGGCGTTGGCGGATGAAGGGATCAATATTTTGATGATCTCCACCTCTGAGATTAAAATCTCTGTGGTGATTGAGGAGAAGTATACTGAGCTGGCGGTTCGTGCGTTGCACGATGCGTTTGAGCTGGATAAGGATCCAGGTGACCGCGTAGGCGCCTGATCTCCTGCTTTTTTTGTGGTAAATCTTCGGGGCGGCTTTAGAGACTAAAGCCGCCCCGTCGCTGTTTTTGGAGCACGTTTTCATGTCTGAACAAAATACCCCCCATCCCATGGTTATGCTTTACGATACCACGCTGCGGGATGGTTCCCAGAGTGAGGATGTGCTCTTCTCCGCAGAAGATAAGCTGCGTATTGCCCAGCGTTTGGATGAGCTGGGGATGGATTATATTGAAGGGGGCTGGCCTGGGGCCAATCCCAAGGATGATGATTTTTTTAGGGAAGTTAAAAATCTAAGATTACAAAAAAGCCGCATTACCGCTTTTGGCTCCACCCGCCGGGCGGGCTCGACGGTTGAAGAGGATAGTGTCATTAAAGGGTTGTTGGGGTCGGGGGCTCAGGTGATTACCGTGTTTGGTAAAACCTGGGATCTGCATGTCTCCCGTGCTTTGGGTATTCCCCTCTCCCAAAATTTGGAACTGATTTTTGATACCATTCGCTACCTTAAGCGCCATGTGGATGAGGTGTTCTATGACGCCGAGCACTTTTTTGATGGCTTTAAACATAACCCTGAATATGCCCGTCAAACCCTAGAAGCCGCCCATGAAGCGGGGGCGGATGCCCTGGTTTTGTGCGACACCAACGGCGGTACCATGGTCGATGAAGTGCGCCGCATGGTTACCGAAGTTAAGGATATCGGCGCGCAGTTGGGTATTCACTGTCACAACGATTGTGAGCTGGCCGTGGCCAACTCCCTGGCGGCGGTGGAGGCGGGGGTTACCCATGTCCAGGGCACCATTAATGGTATTGGTGAGCGGTGTGGTAACGCCAACTTGGTTTCGATTATTCCAAATTTAAAAATCAAACTGGACCGCCCGGTTACCTTGGATGAGGATGACCTGACTCAGTTGACCTCCGTCAGTCGGTTTGTTAATGAAATGGCCAACCGCCCAACCCAGAAGAACCAGCCGTTTGTGGGGCTCTCTGCCTTTGCACATAAAGGGGGTATTCATGTCTCTGCGGTGTTAAAGGACTCCAACACCTACGAGCATATCAGCCCTGGTCAGGTGGGTAACCGTCAGCGGGTGTTGGTCAGTGAGCAGGCCGGACGCAGTAACTTGGTCTATAAGTTGGAAGAGCTGGGTATTGAAGGGGTGGACCCTAAAGATCCCCGTCTGGTTGGTTTGTTGAATGATGTTAAAGAGCTGGAGCGGCAAGGGTACCAGTTTGATGGGGCCGATGCCTCTTTTCAACTGCGGGTATGGAAAGCCTTAGAGGCGTTGCCTGACTATTTTGAGCTGCAAGGTTTCCGGGTCATTGATGAACGCCGGGTCCGCAAGGATGGGCACCGTCCTGTGGGAGCCGAAGCCACGGTCAAAATTCGTTTGGCCGAAGAGACGGTACACTTGGTGGCCGAAGGCGCAGGACCTGTAGACGCCCTGCATAAAGCGTTGAGTAAGGCCCTGCGACGGGCTTACCCCATGGTTACAGACTTAAAGTTGCAGGACTTTAAGGTGCGTATTCTCAGTGGTAATAAAGGGACCGATGCTACCGTACGGGTGTTGATTGAGTGGTACGATGGTCAGTGTCGCTGGGGTACTGTGGGGGTCTCAGACCATATTATTGCGGCTTCTTACGATGCCATGGTCGAGGCGGTACGCTACAAGCTGTTTAAAGATCGGGTTAAACCTGTCTAACCTTGGCCCCAGTAAAATGGAGCGGATGGCGGGGGGGGAACGCCCTGGGTGTGATCGGTGTATGCCGGGGCCGTTGGGTGGGCGGTTGCCCGACTTCACCCGTTTGAGCGGTCTCTCCAGCAAGGGGGAGCTTTATTAGGCAGATGGCGTGCATGGGCTGCTACATCTTTGATCAAAGCCAAACATCACACAACGCAACGGCTATTTTGGTGAAAAATGGGGGCGGATATCCCTTTTTCACCACTTTTTGGGGTGACCTTTTTGTGCAGGAAAGCGTACAATGGTCACCTGCTGAACGGGGACGCAGTTTGAGGTTGCACAAATTTTATGCACCGCAGCCCTGAGGTGTTATCCAGCCAAGGGTTGGAGCGCAGAGGCGAACACCGTCCAGGTTCTACCCCATGGGGTAGGGTCCAACACCTCGGAGGCGCGGTCGTAAGTCCGGGTATCCAAAAAGATTGGAACAACAGGAGAAGCGGTCAATGAAGAAGGTGGAAGCGATCATTAAGCCTTTCAAGCTGGACGACGTCAAAGAGGCGCTGGCTGAAGTGGGCATTCAAGGCATTACCGTTTCTGAAGTACGCGGTTTTGGTCGTCAGAAAGGTCACACAGAGCTCTACCGTGGTGCCGAGTATGTGGTGGACTTCCTGCCTAAGTTGAAGGTGGAAGTTGTCCTTACCGACGATCAGGTTGAGCGTGCTGTGGAAGCCATTGAAAATGCTGCCCGCACAGGTCGGATTGGTGATGGTAAGATCTTTGTCTCTCCCGTAGATACAGCCATTCGTATCCGTACCGGTGAGCGTGACAGCGACGCAGTCTAAGTTGCAGCTTCAGCAAGCGCTTTTGTCGTTAAAAAAGCTGCGCGTGTTGATTGTTATAGAAAAAGGGGTATTCGCATGCGCTGCGAATGCCCCTTTTTTTGTGTGTGCATGCCGTTGATTTTTTTGGTGTTGAGCACGGTAAAGCGGCATAGGTTGGCTTGGGTGGGGCAGGCGGGCTGGTGACCACATGCTGCCCAGCATTGGGTGATGTGCCGGGGTCAGTCTGTTCGGTATATGGTGCGGTGCGTAGAAGATAGAAAAAGGGGTTGCCACATCAGATGTGGCAACCCCTTTTAGGTTCCGGTTCCAAGCGGTGTTGAGAAGCGCGTTAGAACGGATCTGTTAAGCAAGCTGTTTCAGCACGTTGTTCATGCGATCCTGGGCTTGATTAATGATCTGGGCTGTTTTCTCGCCGGGCATTAGGCTTGCTAGGGCTGAGAAATTGCCAATGGCCACCTCGACCCCCCCTTGTTCAACCTCTCGTACCACCACATTACAGGGCATAAGTGTCGCAACATTGGCATCTGCCAACAGTGCTTGGTGGGCGATTGGGGGGTTGCAGGCCCCTAAAATGAGCGTGCGGGGGTAGGTGACATCCAGCTTCTTTTTTAGCGTGGCTGAAACATCGATCTCGGTCAAAATACCAAACCCGTTTTCAGGAAGAATATCCCGCAGCTTGGCGACAGTGGTCTCAAAATCGGTGCTTACAGGTTGTACCAGAGCATATTCCACAGGGTGAATCCTTTATCCATGAATTGTATTAAACAGGGTGGCCGGTCACCTTTTGTCTATCCCTCACAAAAAAAGTTCCCGGTGATGCATGGGTTGTTTGGGGATCTGTTTCTGTGATCTCACGGTTGGGTGGCCGGGGGTGGTGCCTTCAGCGCAGGAGATGGGGGTGCGCTTTATCTTGTGTCTGGGGGGCAGGTGCAGACGGTAAAGCGCTTTTGTCAGAGGGCCCAGGCAGCTTCTGTGCTTCTGGTTTGGGCTGTTCGACAGCCTGCACCTCTTTGGCCTTGGCCTCAGCTGCAGCTTTGCGCTGGGCTTCCTCTTCAGCCTTGGCTTTGGCCTCAGCTGCGGCTTTACGTTTGGCTTCTTCTTCAGCCTTGGCTTTGGCCTCAGCTGCGGCTTTACGTTGGGCTTCCTCTTCAGCTTTGGCTTTGGCCTCAGCTGCGGCTTTACGTTTGGCTTCCTCTTCAGCCTTGGCTTTGGCCTCAGCTGCGGCTTTACGTTTGGCTTCCTCTTCAGCCTTGGCTTTGGCCTCAGCTGCAGCTTTGCGTTTGGCTTCCTCTTTGGCCTTGGCCTGTGCGATCGCTTCCTCTTCGGCCAGTTCTAACGCACGTCGTTCCCCGTCAGATTCCATGGTTTGAAAAGCTTGGCGAATCGTTTTGGCGATATCTTCCTGGGTTGGTCGGGGTGCTGGTGGTACCTCTTGTAAGGCCCGTTGCAGATCGCTAAGCCGCCAACGCATGGGGGGGGAGGCCATACCCATGGTGTTGCGCCAACCGGTTAGAGCAAAGAGTGTGTTGGGGCCTGGGTGTCCATCAATCTCACCCGGGTGAAAGCCCAACCTTTTCAGACGCTGCTGTAGCGTAATAATGGCCCCGTCCAGGTTGCTGATGGGGTCCAGCTGGTTCCAGGTCAGTTGGTTTAAAACCTTCACAATATGCCGGTACGCTGTCACTTCTCGGTTGCGGTTAACCCCATCTCCGGGTTGCAGGGGGTGGGGTTGCAGGCCAACCAAGCCGGTGCGTTGGGTCTGTTCCGCTTGCCACCACTCCCCCATGACCTGGTGTACACGTGCCCGTTTCAGCTTAAGCTCTGCATAGTTACGTATCTCTACACGTTCTGCGGCTTCATGCAGGCGGATCGCCTCTTGATAATACTGAGCTGCTTTGGCCAGATCTTGTCCTTCACGGGCCAAGTCCCCCAGCAGTTCGGTTTGGCGGGTGGCCTGTCTGCTGCCGCTGCCAAACTGTTCCCGGCTAATGGCCAGCGCACGGCGGATCTGCTTTTCCGACTCTTTCCAGCGTCCCCCTTGGGTAAGGGCAGCGGCTAGGCGCTCTAACGGTTTAATCAGGGCTGGGTGCCCCTGGCCCAGACGCGCCTCTTCCATAGAGAGTGCGGCACCCAATAGCCGGGCTGCTTGCCGAGGACGACGGGCCGCCAGTTCATTTTGCCCCAAACGGTTATGCAGGGTAATGCGTGCTTGTTGATAGGGGCCAGATGCTTTCATCACAATGGTTAAAGCCCGCTGGTAGTGGGCTTTGGCTTCATCCCCTCGGCTAAGCTGGCTAAGTAGGTCGCCTAAGCCCAACAAAGACCCATAAAGGGCAGGGTGTTTGGGGTGTAGAAGTTGTTCTTCAAGCGCCAAGGATTTTTCCAGGATGGCAAAGGCCTCGCTGGGGTTACCTCTGAGCTGAAGCAGGGCAGCCTGTAACCGGTAAAGCGGTAGGTAGAGGGGGTGCTTGTCGCCATAGGTTTGGGTCAGCTCCTCTTGCAACACCTTAAGCAGGTGCTTCGTACCTTCAAGATCCCCACGATAAAGGGTCTGCTGGGCCATGCGCAGCTTAGGGGTGAACATTAGGTCATAGGGGGCATTTTTAAACAGCGTATTTAACTGTTTTTTGAGCAGGTTCAGACGCTTTTGCGCATGGCTATACCGCTGCACCGCATGGTGCGTGGCCATATAATGATAGGTCAGGCGGGTCAGCCATTGTTCCTGATCTTCAGAAGGGGCATCCTGGTTTTTCTCCGCAAAGCCCTGCAAGGGCCATAGCGTGATGGCAAGCAGCATGAACAGGCTGCAAAGCCAAGAGGATAATGCCTTTTTTTGTATGTGATACATAAGGATCAGTAGCATGCCGTGGGTTAATATATCAAAAATAGAGCATAGAGGGATTTGGCCATGAATGCCAGCTTGGCCGATCGTACCCATGAGAAAAGGGGTTTGTCTTTGATCGTGGGAGAGAGCGAACTGTTTACCGCTCTGGATGAGGGGGCGGTGGTGGTGACGGTTAACCGCCGTTTATCCCGCTGGTTGCGTCACCGCCATGGGGAAGCCAAGATGAGCGCAGGCTTAACCGCTTGGCCCACCCCCGATCTATTGGCTTGGGGGGCTTGGCTGGAGCGTAGTTGGCGCGAGAGTGTGGCCAGCCATGTGGTGGCGGCCAAAAAAAAGAACCTGCCACGTTTGATTAATGGCGAGCAGGAGCGTCTGTTATGGTCTGCGGTGGTGCGGCAGTCAGAGGTCGGGCAGGGGTTGCTCTCCCCCCAGGGGGCGGCGGATGCCGCCAGACAGGCCTGGGGCTTGATGGCCCAATGGTGTGTGGATTTAAGACAGTTGGGGCAGCAGCCTGAGCCGGAGAGCCAAGTGTTGTTGCAGTGGATTACCGCTTACCAGCAGCGCTTGCAAGAGGAGGGGCTGTTGGATCTACAGCAGCTACCACAGAGGTTGCAGGCCGATGGTGAAACCTGGTCGGCCCCTGAGCAGTTGATCTTGGCCGGGTTTGATGAGATATCGCCACAAATTCATGAATTTTTAGATTTTCTCCAAAATAAGGGGGTTCGGGTCTCTCAGTGGCAACCCGAGACGGTCCCCCCCCAACAGTGTGGCCAGCGTATTTATGCCGATCAGCAGCAAGAGCTATTGGCCATGGCCTGTTGGGTGCGGCATAAGTTAGAGCAGGGCAGCCGCAATATTGGGGTGGTGGTGCCCAACTTGCCTGAGTTGCGCGGGGCCATTGCCCGTCTGCTGGCGGCGGTCTTAACCCCAGGTTCAGTACGTCCAGACAAGCCTGCGGCTGAGTTGGCGGTTAACATCTCCAGCGGGACCTCTCTCTCCCATGCTCCTGTGGTTGCCGATGCCCTGCTCATGTTGCAGTTTATGCATCGCCCGGTGGAGCCCCCGGTTTGGGCGGCCCTCTTACGCTCCCCCTATTTGGGCGGGCATGATGAACAGAAACAGCGCAACTGGCGGGGACGGTTGGAGGCCACACTCCGGGGGCTGGGCTGTTTTGAGCTGGATCGTGATCAGATGTGTCAGATCATGGAACAGCAGGGGATGGTGGAGAACAGTTGGTACCGCAAACTGCGCCAGCTACAACAGCCAGAGGGGGCGATGGCGCAGGCCCTGCCGTTGGGCCGTTGGGCCGCAAGGGTTAGCCAGTGGTTGGAACAGGTCGGCTGGCCGGGGGGGACCCAGGCGCGGCCGTTGAACAGCCGGGAGTATCAGGCGGTAACTGCTTGGGCAGATCTGCTCACCCAGTGGGCCGCCTTGGAACATACCGCCCCTGCGCTCTCTTGGGATGCCGCGTTGGGTCTGTTGCAGGGTATGGCCCAACGGCGAGATTTTCAACCCGATGGGGGGGAAGCACCGGTACGGGTCATGGGGGTGTTGGAGTCAGCTGGGGAGTCCTTTGATGCCTTATGGTTGCTGGATATGCGTGATGAAGTGTGGCCACCCGCCCCCATGCCCAACCCTTTTCTACCTTTAACGCTGCAGCGTACCCAGCAGATGCCCCGTGCATCGGCAGAACGTGAGCTGGCCTTTGCCCGCCAAATTACCCAACGCCTTAACCAATCAGCACAGGAGATGGTGGTAAGCTGGTGCCGTAGTGATGGGGACCGGGATTTTCAGATCTCACCGCTGTTTGCCGAACTACCGTTGGATACCCGTACTGAGCCGGACTATCTATTGGATGCTCAGCATATTGCCCAGTCGGCTCAGTGGCACACCTATGATGGCGCGCAAGGTTCAGAGGTAACCCAAGAACCTGACACGCCGTTGCCGGGTGGCTCTGCGCTACCTAAAGCCCAGGCTGCTTGTCCGTTTCAGGCTTTTGCTAAATATCGCCTTAGGGCCAAGGCGATGGAGGTGACGGCGCCAGGGGCTGATGGTATGCGCCGGGGTACCTTGGCCCATGCCATGTTGGCGGCTTTTTGGATGCAGGTTCAAACCGAAGAGAATCTTCGCACCGCTGGGCAGGCTCAGCGGCAGATTTGGGTGGATGAAGCGGTGGATCAGGCGCTCTCGCAATGGTCCAGTTCGGCCAGTTTTGTGGATCTGGAAAAACAGCGTCTACAGCGTTTAATGGGGCGTTGGATTGAGGTTGAGCTGGCCCGCCCACCAGGGTTTGTGGTGGAGGCGACCGAGCAGCAGCAAAATTTAACCATTGCTGGGGCGTTGTTAACCTTGCGGTTAGACCGGTTAGATCGGCTGGCGGATGGTCGGCATCTGTTGGTGGATTATAAGTCGGGCAAGCCCAACAGTCGGGTGTGGCAGGGGGCGCGGCCTGAAGATCCGCAGTTGCCCCTGTATACGCTGGCCCCGGATGTGGCGGATGTCGCAGGGTTGGCCTTTGCCTCATTAAAATCCAGCAGTGGTGATCAACCCTGGATTGGGATTGCCGAAGAGGCAGACCTTATTCCCGGATTAAAAGGGTGGGATGATCGGCGGGCTAAGTTGGATGTCGAGAGCTGGCCCCACATGCTGGCTCAGTGGCGCACAACCCTGACGACATTGGTCGAAGATTTTTTGGCCGGCCGGGTCGCTGTAGACCCCAATGAGGGGGAAAAAGGGTGTAGTTATTGTGATTTAAGTCCGCTGTGCCGTAAAGATCAGCTCAGCCAGGGGGAGGTGCCAGATGGTGTTGGTTGATGCTCAGGCCCGGAGCCAGGCGTTAGATCCTGAAGGCTCATTTATTGTTCAAGCGCCCGCAGGTTCAGGTAAAACCGGGCTGTTAACCCAGCGTTTTTTACGGCTGTTGGCAGTGGTGGAGAAGCCGGAACAGATCTTGGCCATTACCTTTACCCGAAAAGCCGCAGCAGAGATGCGCGGACGTATTATTGAGGCATTGGCGGAGGCTGATCGGGGGGTCGCCCCAGCCCATGGTTTTGAGCAGCAGCGCTATGAACTGGCTTGCGCGGCCTTGCAGCAAGACCGCTTGCAGGGGTGGCAGTTACGCCACAACCCTCAGCGTTTGGCGGTGATGACCATTGATGCACTCTCCAGCCGTTTAACCCGTCAAATGCCCGTACTATCCGGGTTTGGGGGGGGATTTGAACGTTCTGACGAGCCAGAAAAACTCTACCGCCAAGCGGCGCGGACTTGTCTGGAAACCCACCTTAAAGAACCCCAGGACTCCCCCCGCTACCAAGCGGTATGGCAACTGTTAAGCCATCGGGATTTTGATTTTCCCCGTACTGAACAACTGCTTGTAGAGATGTTGGCCCGGCGGGATCAGTGGATCTACCATCTAGAGGGTCAAGGGGGGCTGGACCGGCAGGTGTTGGAAGAGGCCTTGTGGCACTTGGTAGAGGGGCAGCTTCAGGGGTTGGGGCAACGGTTTAATGACCTGCAAAAACACCAGCTCATGGGGTTGGCCCGTTATGCGGCTGACCATGTGGCGGAACAGAGCGGTAGTCCTCTCTTAGCTTGGCAGGATGTGACAGACTTTCCGGGGCATGAGGCCCATGATCTGCCGTTGTGGCACGGTTTGGCAGAGCTGCTGATCACCGAGCAAGGGGGGTGGCGGAAATCTCTGACCAAAAAAATCGGCATACCCGCCCCCAGTGGTTTTAAAAATAAAGAGGAAAAACAGCACGCACAGGCACAGAAACAGGCCCTGTTGGAGCTGCTGGAGAATCTACAACGCTTTGACCCCACTCTTAATGAGGCGCTGCATGGGGTTAAAAGTATGCCAGAGCCCGGTTACAGTGAGGCCGAGTGGGCGGTGTTGGATGCGTTGGGGGTTGTTCTGCAACTGGCTGCGGCCCATTTGCGTTTGATCTTTACCCAGGCCACCGCGGTTGATTTTGCGGAGGTCTCTTTGCAAGCGGTCAGTGCGCTGGGCACGCCGGATAACCCCACCGATTTAACCCTGGTCTGGGACTACAAGCTCAAACATCTGCTGGTTGATGAGTTTCAGGATACCTCTCAACTACAGATCAAGCTGCTCGAGCAGTTAACCGCCGGGTGGGAGCCAGACGATGGCCGATCGCTGTTTTTGGTGGGCGACCCCATGCAGTCTATCTATCGCTTCCGTAAAGCGGAGGTCGCGCTGTTTGCTCAGGTGCGTGAGCAGGGGTTGGGGCAGCTCCCTTTGCAACCCTTGCAGTTGGAGGTGAACTTTCGCTCGGCGGCGGGGGTGGTGGATTGGGTGAACAGCGCCTTTACCCGCCTGTTCCCTGAGCAGGAGGATGGTGATCTCGGTGCGGTCACCTACCATGCTTCGGTGGCTTTTCATGACCATGAGGCGGGTGAAGCGGTACAGTGGCACCCGGTTCAGGCAGGCCCGGAGGAGAAGGCGCGGGAGGCCGCGCAGATGGTGCGTTTGATCCAGCAAGCACGGGCAGACAAACCCGAGGGCTCCTTGGCTGTACTGGTGAGAGCCCGACCCCACCTGGAAGCTTTGGTGCCGCTTATGCGTGCCGCAGGTATCCCTTTCCAGGCGGTTGAGATCGATGTGCTGGAGCGGCGCCCGGTGGTGCAGGATCTGTGGTGTTTGACCCGTGCCCTACATCAGCCCGCCGATCGGGTGGCGTGGTTGGCGCTATTGCGGGCGCCTTGGTGTGGTTTAAACCCGGCTGAAATGGCCATGATCGCCCAAGGGCAGGGTGGCCAGACCCCTTTATGGTCCGCGCTGTGTGACGAAACCCGTTTATCCCAGCTCACCACCACAAGTCGGGCCCGTTTAACCCGTATGGTTCAGGTGCTTAAAGCGGCTTTAACGCAGCAAGGTCGCCAGCCGTTACGGGATTGGATTGAAGGGTGTTGGCATGCCCTCGGTGGCCCCGCCACCGCGGGCCATGCTGAAGCGATGGCCGATGCCAGCCGTTATTTTTTGCTGTTGGAACAGTTAGAGGCAACGGGAGAGGCGGTCGATTGGCCCGCCTTGGAGGGGCGTTTGCAGCGTCTGTATGCGGCGGGGGCTGAGGCAGGGCCAGGCGTGGTGCAGTTAATGACCATTCATAAATCCAAAGGGTTGGAGTTTGATACCGTCTTGCTGCCAGCGTTGGGGCGGCGGGGTAAGGTTCAGGAGCGCCCCTTGTTGGAGATGTGGGAGCGGACCCACCGCACCGAGTGGGGGGGCGAGCGCCAACTGTTGGTGGCCCCTATTCCTTCATCCATGGATGAAGAGGCCCCTCTTTTTGCCTTTTTACGTCGGGTACAGCGTGAGCAAGAGCGCCATGAGTTGCGGCGTTTACTCTATGTGGCAGCCACGCGGGCCCGTGGTCACTTGCATCTCTTAGGTAGTGTGCCGGAGAAGGATAAAGATCCTGAGCCTAATCTACCCTTGGGCATGCTTTGGCCAACCTTGCAGACCATGCACCCCCCCCAGCCAGAAGCCCCGCCGGCGCCGCCAGAACCAGAAGAGAGGGTTCGTCCTATCTGGCCACAAACCCTTATGCGGTTGGCGGATAATTGGGCTCTGCCGGAACCTCCACCCCCCTTTGAGGTATCTAAGGAAGAGGGGGTGGCTGAACCGGAAGGGGACCCGCCCCGCTATGATTGGGCCGGGGAACCTGCCCGTATGGCCGGTATTGTCACCCACGAATGGCTACAGCTTATGGCCCAGCAAGGGTTGGCCGAGTGGCCCCCTAAACGGATAGAAAAACTGTACGTCGCCATTGAAAAACGGTTGATTGCGTTGGGTTTGGCCAAAAACCGTATTGAGGAGACTGCGAGGCGGGTTGTGCAAGCCTTAAAAGCGGCATTGGCCAGTGATCTGGGCCGTTGGATCTTGAGTGATCGTCATGTGGATGCGGCCTGTGAAAAAGATCTGACCGGTGTGCTTAAGGGGCGCTTAATCCGCATTATTATTGACCGAACCTTTGTTGATGAAGAGGGCGTCCGCTGGATTATTGATTATAAAACCTCTGTCCATGCCGGTCGGGATGTGGATGGTTTTTTGGATAATGAGGTGGTGCGTTATCGGCAGCAGTTGGAAAAATATGCCCTCATTTTAGGTGCGTTGGAAAATCGTCCAGTCCGTCTGGGGCTCTATTTCCCGCTCTTGGAAGGGTGGCGTTGGTGGCACTCTGGCCAACAAAAGGTGCATAACCGGTTACCTGCCCGCCCTGGTGAACAGGGGCGGCTATTTGAGTAGCCGAGTGATCGGTTGGTTTGATGAACGCCGCAGTCGCAAAACCATTGGGCAGCGTGCTTAGGGGGCTTGCATCGTTTGTTTGGTGTCTTTAGGTGCTGGTTTGTTGATGTCTGTAAGATGCTTGTAAGGTTAAAAAAGGAATATGGGTTTTGGGCGCATTTTCTAGGCACAATCATGTAATGCGTACCCCCAGTGGATAAAAACTAAAAAACAGGTGGGCACACCACCGGGCGAAAAAAGGTGTGCTTTCATTCTCAGGGAGGAAACACCATGGCAGAAGATTTTGTCACTTCAGAAGCGTGGCGAGTACTGCGTATTCAGGCTGAGTTGGTTGAAGGTATTGAGACACTGCGCCAATTGGGTAATAAGTCGGCCGTTACCATCTTTGGCAGTGCCCGGACCAAGTCGGATAGCCCCTATTACATTGCCGCTGAGAAGGTTGCGTCCTTACTCTCTTCCAAAGGGATCTCCATTATTACCGGTGGGGGGCCAGGTATTATGGAGGCCGCCAATAAAGGGTGTTATGGACGTGGCGGAAGCTCGGTTGGGTTGAACATCTCCTTACCTTTTGAGCAATCGCCCAACACCCATCAGGATATTAGCCTTGAGTTCCGTTACTTTTTTCTGCGCAAGCTCATGTTCGCTAAGTATGCGGATGCCATCATCATCTTCCCCGGTGGCTTTGGTACCCTTGATGAGTGCTTTGAGGCCCTAACCTTGGAGCAAACCGGTAAGCTGGGGCGTTTTCCCATTGTGCTATACGGTTCTGACTACTGGTCCGGTTTGCTGGAGTGGATTCGTGAAAAAATGCTGGGGCAGGAGGGCAACATCAGCCCAGAAGATATGAACTTGGTGAAAATTGTCGATACCCCGGAAGAGGCGCTTCAGGTGGTGACCGACTATTTACTCTCCTCATCGTTGGAAAAGCGCCAAACCAAACGTAGCTTGATGACGGTGTAAAACGGCGCATGCCTAGATCGCCCCGCTCAATCAAAGAAGATTAAGAGCGGGGCGATCTGGGGTCTATATGGTTGTGTCTGCCCCGCTTTCTCTTAGGGGGGAAAATGCATGCATCCCACCTTCTTCGGTATGTCCAACGTTTGGTTACGGTTGCGCATGACGATCAATGGGGCCCGTACGCATCCAACATAAGGTGCCGCTCGGTTCTCGGTTGCCCTCTCTTTTTGCCTTGAGTCTATGTGCTTTAAGCGGTGTCGAAGTAACCGTAAAACCGTGCCTTGTTTTGATCGATGGATATGCCCTGTAATCCTGTTTGTATGGGGTAGGGCGCTTGGTTGGGCATCCCCTGTGGGCTTGGGACGGTGCGCTCTAAGCCTGTCATGGCTGACCGCCCGTTCGTGCAAAGGGCTCAATACGTTGGGTAATGGGAGGCTGTTCCAAGCCTGTCATGGCTGACCTCCCATTCGTGCAAAGGGGCTCATACGTTGGGTAATGGGAGGCTGTTCCAAGCCTGTCATGGGGTGACCGCCCGTTCGCCCGAAAGGGCTCACATCGCGAGCAAAGCCTCGTATCCCATCGCTTGAGCGTGCGGTAGGTGGGGGTGCTGTTGTGTATGGTACAAGTACCGGATACGAGGCTTGATCCAACAGCTGCGGGATGTCTGCTTGGGTCGTGGTGGGGGTTGTCATCTGTCTGCGGGGCACCGCATAAGCGGGGTAATGGGAGGCTGTTCCAAGTCTGTCATGGGTGACCGCCCGTTCGCCCGAAAGGGCTCACATTGCTAGTAAAGCCTCGTATCCCATCGCTTGAGCGTGTGGTAGGTGGGGATGCTGTCGTGTACGATCCAAGTACCGGATACTAGGCTTGGAAAAAACAGGGGTGGGATATCTACTTGGGTCGTGGTGGGGGTTATCATCTGTCTGGGGGGTATGTCGGACACCGCATAAGCGGGGTCATGGGAGGCTGTTCCAAGCCTGTTATGGGGTGACCGCCCGTTCGCCCGAAAGGGCTCAATAGGTTGGGTAATGGGAGGCTGTTCCAAGCCTGTCATGGGGTGACCGCCCGTTCGCCCGAAAGGGCTCACATCGCTAGTAAAGCCTCGTATCCCATCGCTTGAGCGTGCGGTAGGTGGGGATGCTGTCGTGTACAACCCAAGTACCGGATACGAGGCTTGATCCAACAGGTGCGGGATGTCTGCTTGGGTCGTGGTGGGAGTTATCATCTGTCTGGGGGCATGTCGGACACCGCATAAGCGGGGTCATGGGAGGATATTCCAAGTCTGTCATGGGTGACCGCCCGTTCGCCCGAAAGGGCTCACATCGCTAGTAAAGCCTCGTATCCCATCGCTTTAACGTGCGGTAGGTGGGGATGCTGTCGTGTACGATCCAAGTACCGGATACGAGGCTTGGAAAAGTCGGTGAAGTGAGCGCTTGGCTTACGCTTAGTGGAAAAGAACTTGGGCCGGTGGCCCACCAGGACGCCGTCCTGGACCTGCCAGGCTTCGCCCTGGACCCACCAGAGGCCGCGGCCCCTGGACCCGCAAGTCACATATAGACCACCCGTTTACCTGAGACTAAAAGGTCGAGCCCGGCGCAATCTGATCCAAATTTGGATGATTCACAACCCAATTTTGAACCTCCTCACTCAAACGCTCAGGCTGATTGCGACGAGGATCTTTTTGAATCCACAAAACCAAATGGTTCTGAAGCTGGTTAATCCATGGACCCGGCTCAGCACGAACCATATCAATTAAATCCCCCCCCGTTAGATTTAACTCCTCAGGTGCAGGGGCGTTTAAACGCTCTCGTAATTGCTTGCAGCGACGCATAAGGTGCTGAAAGGTATCGTGGATCTGTGTGTCGCTCTGAACCGTGCTATGGGTCGCCTCCGCTTTAGCACGTAATAACCGAAACACACCCTCAATCGGTACATTCTGGTTAATCATACGCCGCAACATACGTTCACCAGGCGGAAACGGCATCTCCATATACTGAATCATCGTCAAAATACGCCGCTGACGACGCTTGGTAAACGCAAGCCGCTGTAAAACCTTAGCACTACGCCTAACCGAATGATCCCGATGAATACCATAACCACTCACCAAACCATGCTCATCCCAACGGGCCGCAGCCGGTTTGCCCAATTGATGAAGCAAAGCCGCCCAACGTAAATCCAGTAAGGAGATCTCCTCCCCCCCCTGTGGAGGTGAGAGCAATAACATGGTATTAAGCGCATTCTCCCAAACCGTCTCTTTAGAGCCCGGTATCTCAGGAAAAGCCTTCAGGGGAGAAAACTCCGGTAAAAGATCCTTGCCCAGTGGTGTTTTAAACAACTCAAAGATATAGTGCTGACTACGTTTGTCCCGTAAAGGTAACGAGAGTATACGGTCAGTCTCTCCCCGCAGTAACTCAGGCTGTACCTGATAAAGGGTGGTCCGCGCAGCCGCATTAAGATCTTCCGGGTCAGGCTCACCCACCAACTGGATAATAAACCGGAAAAAACGTAAAGCACGTAAAGGATCTTCACGAACCGTCGCTTCACCATCCACCAGGCGAATGCGATCTTCTTCCAGATCCTTAACACCGTTAAAAGGATCAATGACCGGGCCATCCGGCCAGGTATAGGCCATGGCGTTTACGGTAATGTCACGATGACGCAGATCCTCCTCAATACCACGATCCGCCTTTACGCCACCGCAGCAGCAGGCGATATTAATATTGTTAGGGGGCTCCTGCCGTTTTAACGGTAGAATAAGAGTATTAGGTCGTTGCCCCTGAACCACCGCGTGGTAACCAGCCTTCTGTAACAGTTCACGACACTGATCCAGAGGCTTTAAAACCACCAAATCCAGCTCATGGGCCGTAAACCGGTGACGCAGACTGTCCCGTAGACCACCACCTACCATATAGATGGGACCCACAATCCAGTGCAGATCATCCAGAAGATTCTGTACAAATGGGGAAAAACCGTTGCGCAGCGCCGAAGACATGGTACGTATGGCCCGCTGTAGCAAAAAAAGGGAAGAAAAAGGCAGCTCATGGCTGCCTGTTGGTTCAACGTTAGGTCAATAGGGACATTTCGTCAAGATGGATGACCCCAAAGATACAAAAAAACCACTCTCAATCATTAATATGGGTTGCCGTGTTAACCAGTTTGAAGGGGCCGCCATGCAGGCTGAAGCCGCTCAGGCAGGCTATACCCGCGCAGAAGCGGGGGATACCCCACAAGTGGTTATCGTCAACACATGTTCCGTGACCGCTGAGAGCGATAGCCAGGCCCGTAAACAGATCCGTCGTATCGGACGGGACAACCCCGGTGCCCGTATTCTGGTGACAGGATGTTATGCCCAGCGTAATCCAGAGGTGTTGGCCGACCTGCCCGGTGTTGAACTGGTCTTTGGTAACCAGGAGAAAAAAGGGATCCGCCAAGAGCTGGCCATTCTGGATGCCAAAGAGGTACCCCAGCAGCCAAGCCAACATGTCGCCCCCATGGACCGGACCCCGTTAACCGAAGAGGATGCCCCAACCCCAGATGGCCCGTTGATCTCTCCAGATGCCTTTAAAGGGCAAGCCAGAGCCTTTGTTCAGGTGCAAAATGGTTGTGATAAACGCTGCACTTTCTGTTTAATCCCCTCGGTGCGGGGGGCCTCCCGCTCTCAATCCCCCCAATGGGTGAAGGATCAGGCCCAAACCTTTGTACAGGGGGGCTACCAAGAGCTGGTCTTAACGGGAATTGACCTGGGCAGTTATGGGCGAGAGCTGGGGCAGGGGTGGTCACTGGCCCAGCTGGTGGAAACACTGCTCACGCTTAAAGATCTGCCCCGTATCCGTATCTCTTCCATCGACCCTATGGATATTGATGAGGCGTTTGTGGCCCTTATGGGGCGGGAACCTCGTTTATGCCCTCATCTGCATCTCTCTATGCAATCTGGGGATGATATGGTGCTTAAACGCATGCACCGGGGCAGTAACCGGGCCGCGCTGATCGATCGTGTTCAACGTCTGCGGGCCGTTAGACCAGAGCTAGTGTTGGGGGCTGATGTCATTGTGGGCTTTCCCACCGAGACCACAGAGGCCTTTGAGCAGAGCTGTAACCTGATCGAGCAGTTGCAAATTCCCCTGCTGCACATCTTCCGTTACTCCGATCGACCAGATACCCCCGCAACAGAGATTCCCCGCCGTTTCCGGGTCGCGGATCAAGAGATTAAAGCGCGGGCCAAACAGTTGGCCGAGGTCGGCAAACAGGTGTGGACAGAGGTTGCCCAGGCTCGGGTAGGGACATCCCAACGTGTGTTGGTGGAGCAAACCAACCAAAAGGGGCTGGTTTTGGGCAAAACCGATGCTTTTCTGGATGTCGCCGTGGCAAATGCCCAAGCACAACCGGGGCAATTGCAGACAGTTAAGATCACAGGGGTGGATGTTGAAAACCGCCAGTTACTGGCCGTGCCTGTTGCCTAACGTGTTGCTATAAAAAGATTAAAGTAAAAGCTTGTGGCTGCCGATTCGGGGGGGAACCCTCCCGCCTCAAGAACTTTATCCACAGCTTTATCCACAGCCTGTGGATAACTGTGGAAAAGATGTGGAAAAGATGTGGAAAAGATGTGGAAAAACAGGATTTTCCCTCGTTTTTGCAAGGTGATTAAAAAACAGGCAAAAAGTTCTCTGCCTTTTAAAAACAGATGGTTAGCTTGTTTCTTCAAGAGTTTTCCACAGCCTCTTCCACAGAAGCTGGGGAATTCTCCCCTGGGGTGTGGAAAAAAAATGGAAATGGGGGCTGAGTTGGTATGTTTAGGCTGGGCGCAGTTATCCACAAAGTTATCCACAGCTCTGTATAAAACTGTGGATAACTTTTAGCCGGACATGGGCTGGAGAGGTCGGTGAAACCCCCGCCACCGTGTATGGTTTACAGGGGGGGCGGTGTAGGGTAGGGGCGCTTACGACTCTTTGCGGCCACTTAGATAAAGGCTATCCAGCTGCTCAAACAGGTGATCACACAACTGGTGATACTCTTTGGCCAGGTTGGTCGCCTGATCCACATCCTTTTGTTGAACCAGGGTCTCGGTCACTTGGTGGGCCAACTGGTGGATCTTTACGTGGGTTTGATCCACTTGGTTAAACAGTGCGCTGTCGTTAAATTGCTCGGCGCTTTGTTGATCGTACCATTGGCCAAAGCCGCATTGATGACGATCCGAGATCACCCCCAGTTTGGCCTCGCTCCGTCCATGGATCATGCTCTCCAAGGTGTTTAACCAAGCAAGGTGGCTACCTTTGACATCCCCAATGGCAAAGGGTGGGGTGCCTGCGTCGAGCCCCTCTTTGGCATCTTTAAGAGCAAGGGATGTCCCCTGAATAACCTCTGAGAGCAGCACAAAGTAGTTAACCGATCCTCCAATATAGGAGACCAATTTGGACAGGTGTGCCATCTGTCCATGAACGGTTTCAGAGGTTTGGGCGTTATGTTGGGCGGCATCATGAATATCTTCCACCAGCTTACGGGCACGGCGGGTCTCTTCCGCAACCTGTTGGCTATCCTTAACCACCGTGGTGGTGATGTTGGCAATGGCCGTTACACTATCCGCCCCTTCATGGGAGACCTGTACCACCTCTTGTGCAGCCTGTTCCAGGGCTTCGGCGTTATGGGTAACCTCATTGGTGGCATCATCCACCGAGCGCATGGAGGCGACGATCTCACCAATGGCACTGGTTTGCTCCTCGACAGAGTCAAAGATTTGTTCATTGGCGCGGCGAATTTCCTGTACACCTTCTGTGATTTCCCCCACCGCATAACTGGCTGTGCTCACACTTTGTTGAACCGCTTCAACCCGGTTGGCAATCATCTGTGTGGCTTTGGATGTCTCACCCGCCAGCTCTTTTACCTCATTGGCAACCACAGAAAAACCTTTGCCTGCCTCCCCGGCACCTGCCGCTTCAATCGAGGCGTTCAAGGCCAGCATGTTGGTCTGTTCTGCAATGTTGTTGATGACTTTAACCGACTTACCAATCTCTTGTGAGACACTGGTTAGGGTTTTCATAACATCCGCCGCTTGGCCGGTAATCTGTTCCACATGGTTGGCCTGCTCATTGGCCAGATTACTGCGGTCCCGTACCGCGCCCAGTGCTTGATCCATCTGGTTAACCGCGCTGGTCACATGCGAGACCGATTGGTTCACATGGTCCAAGCTCTCCCGTACACCACTGATATTCCCCGACATATTCTGGGCCGCCATCGCCATAACGGTCATGTTCTGTTGGGCACCACTGGCCCGGTTGGCGATTTGGTCAATATCCCCAGACAGGTTGCCGGTGGAACGGTCGATCTGCTCCAAGCTGGCTAGGGCGTTCCCCACAGCTTGACCAATATGGTGAATTTTATCCCCAAGGTTTTGGTTCTCTGTGTGCACATTAACCGCCACTTGGTCGGTCTTTTGGGTATCTTCGTCCAGGGCATCCTTAACGTTCACCAGCTCTTTAACACACGCCTCAATGGTATCTGACTGCAAGATAACGGAACGCACAACCGTCTGAAATTTATCCAGAAGAGTGTTGATGCTTAAGGAGATCTGCTTAAACTCACGCAGGTGTTGATCGGGTATACGCTGGTGCAGGGCAAAGGTCTCAGCAATGGCACTGATTTTTTCAACCATACCGCAGGCGTTACGCCGTAAACGCCAGCCGACATAAAAGATCACCGCCAGTGCCGAGAGCAAGGCCACCGCAGAGGCCAGGAGTACATTGGTCAACACGCGGCTGCCGACATCTCGCAGATCATCCACCCGGAAGATCGCTTCAATGGTCCCCCCGTTTTTTACATCTTTTAGGGGCTCGGTAATGTGCAGGGTAAAGCCCTTAAGATCCCAGTGAATGCCCATTTGAGGTTGCTGTGGCCAGGGTAGCTTGCTCTGCCCTTTGGCGTGGTAGAGCTGGGACATAGCTTTTGGGGGCTGTTCTGGGGCAAAAGGGGTGGCGGGAATTTTTTGGCTCTTTCCCTTTAAACGAAGTTGAATAAGGTTGGGGTTGGCCGCATACAGTAATTGAGCATTTTTGGCACGCAAAAGCATGCTGTTAGCGCCATTAATGGCGTTGCTTGCCTGGCTTTTTATGGGGGCCAGAGAGATATAGGCGGTCTCATACAGGCGCTGCTGCTCACTGTCCCGATCATGGTGGTAGCGAAAGGTGCTGACAATGATCAGGGCAATGACCAGTGGCACCAGTGCCGCGCCCATGACCACGCCGGGTAGAGATTTTATGCCAAACCCCATGGGTCTGTCCCCCATAAAAGCCAATGCTCAAAGATGGTTATAACGGTGTTAAACGGTTATTTGGCTTGGCCACACTGACCATGGACACAAAAGGCCTCGTATCCGGTGTGGCACACTTTGCACGTCTCAGCGGAGAGCGGACCTGAAGCCGCGGTAATGTCCTTACCATCTTCGGTAAATACCGCATACTCGGCTTGACCATTTTGGTAGTAGGTGAGGAACAGCACTTTGAGATCCTGTAGATGCAAAATCATCTGTGGACCATCCTTAAACCCCCCTTGGCGGGATTTAAAGGCATCCATCGCAGTTGGGCTGATCAGAATACCCACTTTACCCGGGCCACCTGGTTTAACGTTGCAGTAGGTGGCGACGGTCTCTTGATAAATAGGGGGAAACGCCGAAACATCGGCTTCACAACCAGGCAAAGCCCCAATTTGGGTGAGGGGGGTGGTTGCTTGATGCCAGCTGGCCCAATCAGCTGGAAAAGGGGCGGCCCAGGCACTGCTGCTGACCAGCCAGACCAGGCCCGCAACCAGGAGGGGTAAGGGATTGAGTTTCATTGTCGCAACTCCTTAAAGCAGGGGCGCCGCTTCCGGTTTTCCCCAACCGCTCTTAACGGTGGTAGATCCTATGGAATGGCAAAAAATTTGATGAATGTTATGTAAGTATTACCTTATTTAGGCGCTGCAGGAAAGTGCATTGTTTGATTTTGTCCGTATTAAAAAACCCTTATATTAACAAGGGTTAAGGCTGCTTTTTTGCAGGATTTAGAAGTGCTTTATATTTAGGTGCTTGCATATATATTCTTGCAAAAAAGAGTGTTTGGTTACCTATTGTGACGTGTGTTAAGCAAAATATTACATGGTGGTGAAGGTTTATGGGTCAGCATGGGGGGAAAGTACTGTTTCTATGAGGTATTGTGCAACGAGGATAGGCTGGCGAAGGGCGGTGTTGGCCAAGAAAGCGTGTTAGGTTTGGTTATATTCACTTCAGGGGGCGTTTAGCCCCCTGAAAGTGATAGAATATTATGGTAGATAACGGCGGATGCCCTCTGCAAAGGGGAGGGGGTTGAACTGAAAAGGTTCGGGCATGCCGGTACCCGCTTGGCAGATGTTATCCTCTTGGGCCATGAGCATTTGATCATAGGTCAGGGGCGGGTTGGGCAAGATCATTTCAAAAATCTTCCCTTCAAGCTTAAGTAGCGCAAAGGGTAGGTGAAGTTTAAAACGTTTTTTATCCAAGGCTTCTAAAATAGTCTCCATGATCTTTTCAAAGGTCAATTGTTCGGGGCCGCCCAGTTCATAGGTTTGGCCAATGGTCTGGGGGTTGCTCAGCGCGGTGGCAAAGCAGGTGGCCACATCTTCTACCGCAATCGGCTGCATTTTAGATTGGCCATTACCCAAAATGGGCACGGCTGGAGAGAAGCGGATCATACGGGCAAACTGGTTTACAAAGTTATCCTCAGCACCAAAGATGACAGAGGGACGGAAGATGGTGTAGTCCAACCCGCTCTCCCTGACATAACTCTCTGCATGCCATTTGCTTTGATGGTATTGGGCAACGGCATCTTTACGGGTGCCTAGGCTACTCATATGGATATAGCGTTTAATGCCTGCTTTTTTGGTGGCATCGACCACATGGCGGGTGCCTTGGTGGTGGACCCGTTCAAAGGTGTGTTTGCCGCTTTCAGCGAGAATACCCACCAAGTGAATGACACAGGTCACCCCATCCATCGCTTGCTCTAGGGTTTTGGGTTCATCAATATCGGCCGGTAGGTAGGTCACCCCATCCATAGGTTGGCCCTGTTCTGGGTGTCGAGCTAATCCCTTAACTTGCAAGCCGTCGGAGATAAGTTGTTTGATTAGCGCTTGGCCCACAAAGCCTGTGGCTCCAGTTATGAGGATCATGATTTTAAGCTCCTTAAAGGCATAATAATGGGCATATGTACTGATATTGGAGCCTGATTGTAGGGATGTGGTTCCCTATTCTGTTCTGCTCCAGCTAAAAAAAGCCCCCCGATAGGGGGCTTGCGCTTAAATAATTTGAAAACGTGCGCCAGGTTTGGCGTGGGTCATCCAGGCTAAACAGTCACTTACCTGGGGTTCCCCCTCTTTAGGGGCCCAGGGTGCAAAATCTTTATCCTGAGTCGGGAGGTAGGGTCCAGCTTTTACTTCCATGACCATGGTGTTGGCCGACAAACAGAGGAGGGTATGCCATTGACCGCCGGGTATCTCTACCGCGCGGTTTTCACGCTCGCTCAGCTCTGTTCTTTGCAGTACCTGCCCAGCATCATCAAAGGTTAACAGAATGGTTCGACCGCAGATATGCACAAAGCTCTCCCACCGATCTTTATCATGGCGGTGGGGGCGAACATAGGTGCCAGGCTGGAGGGCGTTGAACATCCGTTGGATCGGATCCTCAAGTTGCGGGTGCCAGTTCAGGTTGGCCCGCTTACGATCCCGCTTAGAGGATTGTTCAAAGAGATCCTCTAAGGTGTGTTGATCCAGAACTTTCATGGTCAGGCTCCTGATCAACCGATCTCGCCGGGGTTACGAATATCCCGGAAGTAGGTTTCCATATACCAATCACAGATCTCCTCAACCTTGCCTGCATAGCGGGTAGAGACAGCTTTAAGATCCGCTTGGCACTGAGAGGCGGATGATTCATCACGCTGACCTTGCTCCAGCTCTTCCTGACAACTGTTGGAGAGCTGGTTCAGGGTGCGGAACACCACACTTTCTTCCATGCGGGTGACTTGATAGACCTGGGCAAGGGCATCAAAAACCGTAATGGACTGTTCCGGTGGGGGCTCGGGTGGGGGTGGGGGGTTGCGCAGACATTCGGGCAAAAAGTCTCGCTCATCCACACTCTTTTCAGGGGCGCGCACGCCATCCAGTGCAAAGGTGTGCATATCCACCCAGCGATCTGGGGCCGGCTCATCGGGTAGCGAGGGCTTGGCGCGTTTGGCGGGGGGGCGCTTGCCCTTGAGCACATAGTCGGCCATACCCACCCAGTTTTCCGGTGGGGCATCATCCAGTGAACAGGTTGTGCGTGGTGCTGTGTTTATATGCTCAAGATCTTCCAGCCCGTGTTGGGCCTGGTCAATGAGATCATCATAGGCTTGGGTATGTTCCACCTTAACCCCTTTTCCCTTATCCGTTAATGCCTAAACCGTGGGAACTCTTCTCCTGCTGTAGGCAGGGCGGTCCTCTTTAGCATAGGCTGGTTTTCCCTTTAGCCTATTCATCGGTTAAAGGGGGAGGGGACTTGATGGAATATACGTAGGGGGTTACCAGTTACGGCACTTGCGCTGTTCCCGTTGGTAGGCGCTGCGGGTATCAATACGGTTATTGGCCAGTTTGGCTTTTCTTTGCAAACGTTTAAAAGAGCTCTGTACCAAGCGTTTAACTTTACGCTCCATACGCACCTGGCTGCGCTTTAGGTTCTGGCGGTTGGTCCGTTGGGTCAAGCTGGAGAGGGTGTGTTGAATACTCCGTTTCAGCTGCCCCAGCTCTTTAAGTAGCGAGTCGTTATAAATCCGTACATGTTTTAATTCATGGGCTTTAATAACCCGGAACTCGCAGCTACCTGGTGGATAACTGTTGTCCATATAGACTTGAGTATCCTTATAACCCACCGCCATGGTCAGGTTGGTCACGTAGAGACAGAGTGTCCCGTTACGCTGGTTCTGTAAGCCAAACTTAAACTGGTAACGGTTAAATTTTTTCACCGTTGTCAGGCCCCGTACATAGGGCATGCCTGCTTTGCGGATAAGTGAAGAGCGGGTAATACGCTTAATATTAAGTGGTTTAGCCTTAGAGGCGTTGACCAATACTGTGGGGCGTGGTGGCTTGGCACAGGAAGCTGCTTGGGCATAGGGTACCCACAAAAACAGCACAAGCAGTATCATAAGCGCCAAACGTAACCCGTACATAATGATCCTTAAACCGTTATTGCTTGATAAAAAAAAGGGTGGTGGACAGCACCCTTGTGTACCCCTGTCTGTTTAAAGGGTGCACACAAGCTTACCAGTTTTCACACTGTTGATGGAGCTTCTGAAAACTTTTCAGGGTATCAATCTGCCCGTTGAGTCGCCGTGCTTCATGGATAATACCCATAGATGCTTGGTTAACATATTGTTTTATGAGTTTTTCAATCTGTTTTTGCTGCGTGTGAAGGGTGGCTTTAGGCGCACGAATAATCAGTTGCCCCAAACGCTCGGTTAGCGCAAGCTTTAACCCCGTCAAAGCTTGTGACAGTGCCCGGTTATAGATATCAACATGTTGATGTTCATGGGCTTTGACCACCAAACTGTTACAGCTGTTTGGGGGATAACGGTCTTCCACCAATATCTCTGTTTTATGATAGCCAATGGTTAGAGCCAGTTTTGCCACATACAGACAGATCTGTTGATCCGGCTGGGTCGCCATACCATAGAGATAGCGGGGGGCGTAGAAAAACTGAGTGTGGGTATAACCCCGCAGGTGCTTACGACCTGCGCGTTTGGCGATCTGTTCACGGGATAGACGTTGGGCTTGTACCGCTTTCACCGGCACAGGAATAATCTCAATAATCGGTGGTTCAATACCCACACACACGGCGCTGTTTAGAGGCTTGGCATGCAGCTGTCCAGGCAGCAAACTATAGATAAGCCAGATCAAGAGACAAACGGGTTGCCAAGGCATGAGGGTGACCTCCAAAAAAAACGCCGGTCTAAAAGACCGGCGTTTTGAAGGGGGCCTGCAGCGGCAGGCCCCTTTACCATACTGCAGCTTAAACGCTGTAGTAGTTTTCGAACTCGATGGGGTGGGGGCAATGCTCCATGGCATAAACCTCTTCCATCTTCATGTCGATGTAAGCATCGATCAGGTCGTCGGAGAACACGTCGCCCTTGGTCAGGAACTCACGATCCTTGGCCAGCTCTTCCAGTGCTTCACGCAGGGAACCACAAACCTGAGGAATGTCTTTCAGCTCCTCGGGGGGCAGGTCATAGAGGTTCTTATCCATGGAAGGACCTGGATCGATCTTGTTCTCCACACCGTCCATGCCAGCCATAACCAGAGCTGCAAAAGCCAGGTAAGGGTTAGCAGAAGGATCAGGGAAGCGAACTTCACAACGCTTGCCGTTGGGGCTGTTGGAAGCCGGAATACGGATGGAAGCTGAACGGTTACGGCTGGAGTGAGCCAGCAGTACAGGTGCTTCAAATCCGGGGATCAGACGCTTGTAGGAGTTGGTAGAAGCGTTGGTGAAAGCGTTCAGTGCTTTCGCGTGCTTCTTGATACCACCGATGAAGTGCAGAGCCATCTCGGAGAGGTCGGCATACTGGTTGCCGGCGAACAGAGGCTTGCCATCTTTCCACAAGGAAACGTGTACGTGCATGCCGGAACCGTTGTCGCCAGCCAAAGGCTTAGGCATGAAGGTTGCGGTTTTGCCATACTGGTGGGCAACGTTGTGAACAACATACTTGTACTTCTGAATGTTGTCAGCTTGATGCAACAAGGTGCCGAAGCGCATGTCGATTTCGCACTGACCGGCGGTTGCCACTTCGTGGTGGTGGAACTCAATGACCAGACCCATCTCTTCCATCAGGTTGGACATCTCGTTACGCATCTCTTGCAGAGAGTCTACAGGAGGTACGGGGAAGTAGCCGCCTTTGATTCCAGGACGATGGCCGTAGTTACCATCTTCAAAATCTTTACCGGAGTTCCATGCACCTTCTTCAGAGTCAACATGATAGAAGACGTGGTTCATGTCGGTACCGAAACGGGCGGAATCGAACACGAAGAACTCAGCTTCAGGGCCAACATAAGCGGTGTCGGCAACGCCGGTGTAGCTCAGGTAAGCTTCAGCACGCTTGGCAACAGAGCGGGGATCACGGCTGTAATCTTCACCGGTGAAGGGGTCGATGATGTTGCAGCTGAGGATCAGAGTTGCATCTTCAGAGAAGGGGTCCATCACGGCTGATTCAGGATCGGGAACATAAGCCATGTCGGAGTTGTTAATTTCGCACCAGCCCTCAATGGAGGAACCGTCGAAACCGAGACCGGACTCGAATACCTCTTCGGTCAACATACGAGCGGGGGCAGTGATGTGTTGCCACTTGCCTTTAAAATCGGTGAATCGAAAATCAACAAAGCGCACATTGTTGGCGTCGATCATGCCCAGAACTTTATTTACCGCTTCCTTATTAGCCATGCTTCGGTCTTCCTCATTTCGTGAAAGGAGTCATCCGTCTAGAATGCTACATCAACAACGGTTGGTGCAGCCTCTTTAACATACATACATTTGGACCTCATGGAGACTTTTCCCCAGAGGCTTGACGTGACACAATCCCTGGCAACAGACGTATACAGATGCATCTGGCAGGGGCTGCAACCCTTGTAAAAAGGGTGGGTCACGCAAAACAGCACATAGATTAATCAATTTTTCCGGCGATGTCATACATAACCGTGCGTGAGGGTGAAAAAAAAGGATCATTTTTTCATCTGTTGCACGGTTTGCTGGGGTAACTTTCCCTATTTGCCCCAGTGATGGGGGCCGTTTGGAAAAGCTGCCCAATATGGCATCGCTTTTCGTAGAGCCATTGAGCAATCGCTGTGCCATGCTGTTTTACGAAAGCAGCATCGAAAGAATACAAAGAGATAGGTGGTTTTATGCAGGGCTGTTAAGAATAAGCGCATGTGCTTGGATGTTCGAGCGATTAAAAAATAATCGCAGAGTGCATAAAAAAAGAGCAGCATGACGCGCAAGTGAACAGTCTGGCCAGTAATGATGTGGTAAAGATCGAGGCGTGCTTGTGACATCCCCTTTAATCCAACTGCATGGTGTAGATAAGTACTACGGAAAGCGGCAAGTGCTGCACCAGATCAACCTGCAGGTTGGTTGTGGTGAAGTGGTGGGCTTTCTGGGCCCCAATGGTGCCGGAAAAAGCACCACCATGTCGATTTTGGCAGGGGTTTTGGCCCCCTGTGCAGGGTCGGTGCAGGTGGCAGGCATCAATATGGTTCAACAACCGGAGCGGGCTAAAGTTCATTTGGGGTTTTTACCGGAACAGCCCCCCCTTTATAAAGAGATGACGGTTTCAGACTATCTGCACTATCTGGCCCAGCTACGGGGGGTGGCGACGGGGCAACGGCAAACACGGGTGGCCGAGGTGTTGTCACTGTGTGGGCTGGGAGCGGTGTCTGGACGTCTGTTGGGTCATTTATCCAAGGGCTATCAACAGCGGGCTGGTCTTGCTCAGGCGCTGGTGCATCAGCCGAATGTAGTGGTTTTAGATGAACCCACGGTCGGGCTGGACCCGATCCAAATTCAAGAGATCCGGGCGCTGATCCGGCAACTGGGTCAACAGTGTGCGGTGCTGCTCTCCACCCATATTCTCTCTGAGGTTCGTATGACCTGTGATCGGGTGGTGCTGATTCATCAGGGGCAGGTACGGTTAAATACTTCTATGAAGGATCTGGATCAACGGCTGGCTGGTCCTAGAGCGTTCTATGTTCAGTTTGGCTGTGATCCTGGGGCGCAGAAGCTACAAGCCCTACAGGGGGTGGCCCAGGTGCAGGCCCAGCAGGAGGGGTGGTTAATCACCCCGGATGCTCAGGATGACCCCACCCAGGCTGTGGTGGCCGCCGCGGTAGCACAGCAGTGGGATCTGCGTTGTTTGCAGCCCCAGCAGCTGCCCTTAGAGTCACTCTTTACCCAGTTGGTGGAGGCAGAAGCATGAAAGGGCTATGGGTGATTACCCACCACAGCTTGCGCAGCCTGTTTCTCTCCCCACTGGCGTGGAGTGTCATCGCTGTTCTGTTGGGGTTGGGGGGGTACATGTTTGTTGGGGCTGTGGTCAACTACCGTCAAGCGCTTAGCCAGTATACGCGCTATGGGGTGGATCAACTGCCGTTGACCGATTTTACCATGCTGCCTTTGCTGGGTAATTTGGCCATTTTACTGCTGCTGCTGACCCCCATGTTGACCATGGGGAGTATTGCTGGAGAAAAGCGCGCCGGGAGCTGGCCCGCACTCATGGCTTCGCCCCTGACCCCCGGTACCATTGTCTTGGGTAAGTTTTTTGGGCTTTGGTTGTTTCTGGTGCTGTTGCTTGCGCTTTTTTTGCTCATGCCCCTCTCCCTAACCCCTTTTGGGGTGTTGGATTGGGGGCAGGTGATGACCGGCATGGTGGGCTTGTGGTTGCTGGTGGGGGTGTTTTGTGCCGTAGGTGTGGCCACCTCTGCCCATGCTGAGAACCCTGTCATGGCTGGTCTGTTTGCGTTTGCTCTGTTGCTGTTGTTGTGGATTATTGGCTGGCTGGCCGGTTCTGGTGGGGCGGTGTGGCAGCAGCTACTGATGCGGGTGTCGTTGATGAACAGTTTTCAGAACTGTTTGGATGGCAGCTTGCGTTTGTGGGATCTGGTCTATCTGTTGGGGTTAAGTGGTTTTTCCCTGTTTTTGGCGACGTTACGCCTGCACCTACAGCGTGTGGTGGGGGGGGGATGATGAGATTACGCTATCTGACCGCGCTGCTGCTTAGTAGTGTACTGTTGGTGCTGGTGTTGCTGGGGGCTTATCAGCACGACCGCCAGTGGGACTGGACCAAAAACCGGCGACATACCCTGAGTGCGCAGTCGGTGCAGGCGGTCAACGCGTTGGGTGCCGATGTGGAGGGCCTGCTTTTTGTTGAAGAGGGCGGAGATCCCGATGGTGTCCTACGTCGTCGCTTAGAACGGTACCAGCTGCATAACCCCGCCTTTAAACTACGGGTGATCGACCCGGACCTTAACCCGGACATCGCCAAACGCTATAATGTCCGTGAGATCGGGGTGTTGGTGCTGCGTCGTGATCAGCGGTGGGAGAAGGTCAATACACTGGATGAAGCAGGCATAACCAACGCCATGCTCCGTTTGGCCAAGCAGACACGACAGCAGATTGCCTTTCTGACAGGGCATGGGGAGCATGAGCTGACGGGGGCGGGGCGTATGGCCTACCGTCAGTGGGTGGCCCAGCTTAAAAATGAGGGCTATGGGGTGGTGTCTTTACCCTTAGCGCAACGCAAGCAGATAGCGGATCAGGTAGAGTTGGTGGTGGTGGCAGGTCCGCAATCGGCGCTGTTTGAACCCGAGAAGCAGCGTTTGCAACAGTGGTTTGCGGCGGGTGGTAAGCTGTTGTTGTTGTTGGACCCACCCAGTGATGGGGGGCTGGCCTCCTTGTTAACACCCTATGGTATTCAGCTACAGCCAGGTTTGGTGATTGATAGGGGGGCGCAGTTGTTGGGTTCCAACCCCACCACGCCTATGATTACGCAGTTTCCCAAGTCCCACGCCATTTTTAAAGGGGTGGATCAGGTCCCTTTTCTGGTCACGGCCGGGGGGTTGACCTTACAGCGTACGGCTGGGCCATGGCATCGCGAAAAGCTACTGGCGGGGGCCGAACAGGGGTGGTTGGAGCGGGACCGGCAGGTGCAACGCCAAGGGGGGCAGGTGCGCTTTGATGCCCAAACGGATCTGCCCGGGCCGGTGGTCATGGGCGCTGCGGTTGTTGAAGGGAAGAAGCGCCTGGTGGTGGTGCGGGACTCTGACTTTGTGGCCGACCGCTATAGTCGCTACCCGGCCAATCAGGCGCTGGCCATGGGGATGGTGCGCTGGTTGTTGGAAGATGAGGCCATGAGCGCGATCACCCCCAAGGCGGTGGTCGATGCCGGTTTAACCATGGAGGAAGGGCAGGTCCAGATGCTATTTGTGCTGTTTGTGATTCTACTACCTTTCATCTTTTTTGGTATTGGGCTGTGGGTCTGGTGGTCCAGGCGACATCGATAGGTGTAGGTATGCTTTTAAACTGGCGTTTTAATGGTGGGTTGTTGGGGGTGGTGGTCGTGGTGGCGCTGGTGCTCTGGGGGGCCCAGCCTGTGCCGCCTTCTAAACCGATGCCCTCGGTGATCGGGAAGGACATTACGCAGATCCACTATCAAGACCGTAAGGGCGAACGCATGACGCTACAGCGTGTGGCTGGTGTCTGGCGGGCGCAAGATCATCCAAGCTGGTTGATGGACCAGCTGCGTATCAAGCAGCTTTTACATCCCCTTGAAAAACAAGTCCTTAAGCAGGTCGCTGTGGGCGGAGCGCTTGCGCCGTTCGGGTTGGATCAGCCCCGTGGTCGTATCGATTATATGAATGCACAAGGTGAGCGGCTGGCTGGCCTGACCCTGGGTAAACGCGGGACCACTCCAGCCAGCCGTTATGTCGCCAAGCCCGATGGTGAGGTGGTGCTGATGCGTATGGCCGATCTTCAGCCCCTGCGTCATGAGGTCGCGGCATTGCGGGATCACCGCGTGTTACCGGGGTGGTCGTTGCCACAGTTGGCGTCGGTTGGGTTGCGGCAGGGTGGGGTTGCCCGCTTTACGCTGCACCTTCAGGGGGCGGATATGACCCTCTCTACCGCATCCTTGCACCATGAGCCGCTCCATGAACAGCGGTTGCAAGCCTGGATCATGCCGCTGTTGCAGGCCACAGGTCAGCGCTTTACCCCTTTAAAAGACCAGGCTGTCGGCTGGCAGTTGACCGTGGAGAATGCCAGCGGTCAAGTGGAACCGTTAAGGTGGGTGCGGCACGGGGCCCGCTATGGTGTGGTGCGCAGCGCTGAACCCACGCAGTTGATGTGGGTTGAGCGTGGCATGGAGGCGGTGCTGAATATAGATCCGCTGCAACTGCTGGATCGGGTGGCTTACCCTCAGCCGATTAAGGCGTTGCGTGTGACCTACCATAATGGTCAACGTTTTTTGGGTGAAAAAAAGGAGCAGGGGTGGTCTCAGCCCTTATGGCGTGCGGTGGAAGAGGCGCTGGTGCGGGAGGGGGGAAAGCTGCGGGAGCCCGCGGCCCAGCAGAGCGCAACCCCATGGCTCACCGTGACGGTGGCCGCAGAGACCATACCGGTTTATCGTGAAGCTCAAACGCTGTGGCTGGCACCACCCAAGCGGGGGGTGTGGATCGCTTTAACCCCCCTGCAGGCAGAACAGTTTCAAGAGGCGGTTAAAGTACTGCTGCGTCAAAGTGCGGCTTCATGATGCGGCTTGTTTAGGGGCGGGCAGGGGGGCTAGCCCGCCATCCGTGTGCCGGTGCCAGAGGGGCTGATGGATGCGGTCATCAGGGGTGCGCTGGAGTCCCACGCGACATCACAGCATATGATCTGTCGCTTGCCTTCCCGTATAACGCTTTGGGAGAGGGTCAAACACATGCGCCCATCGGTGATTGAGAGGTAAGGGCCTGAGAGCTGAACCTGACCTTCATTACACGAGGCGCGGCGGTAGTAGGCTTTGCGGGACCAGTCGGCCAAAGAGGCGTCTGAGACCGGGCCAAAACGCTCAAACGCTTCCCGCACTTCTGCTTGAGACTCCAGATTAGGGCCTTGTTGAATCCCGTCATCATCCAGAATAAAACAGCGCAGTACATTGTTATCCACCAGTAGTTCATCAAACGCTTCCCGGCGTGGCCCGTTTTGATAGCGATGGATCATATTGGCAAACTGCTCCAACTGGGGGGTGATGCGTTGCCACATCTGCCGGGTTTGATCGCTGGCATGGCTGCGAAAGCGGTTGCTTAACTGGGAGAGGTCCGAACACTGTTTTTGCAGAATCTGCGCTTGATCGGTCTGGGGGCGGGCAAAGTGAAACCCCTGCACAAAATCTGCTTCAGTATCCAGGGCAATCATCGCCTCAGCCTCGGTCTCAATCCCTTCCAACAACACCAAGCAGCCTGCGGTATGTAGCAGCTGGACAAGGCCTGGTAGCACGCTGCGGGCTCGGGGGTTGGTGACGGCGTTGTGGATCATGTTGCGGTCCAGCTTGACAATATCTGGCTCTAGGCGCCAAACCCGGTCAAAGTTAGACTGTCCAGCGCCAAAGTCATCTAGGGCGACCAAACATCCCATGGAGCGAAAGTAGGCCACCGCTTCGACCAAGAGATGTTCATCTTCAATCGCTTTTTCTAAAATCTCCACCACCACCCGGTTGGGGGGGACCTGAAAAAACTCCAGTAAATCCCCTAAAAAATGTGTGTTGCCCTGCATGCCCTGCAAGACCACAGAGGGGTTTACATTCAAAAACAGCCAGGCATTGTCCGGGGCCAGGGATTTAAAATTACCCACATGGGCCAGACGGCAAGCTCGGTCCAGCTGCATGATCTCCTCTTGATCCACATTGCCAAACAGCTGAATAGGTGAGATGGCGCCAAGGGTCTTATGTTGAGCGCGTACCAGCGCTTCATACCCCACAGGGCGTTGGTGTGCCAAGCTGAAGATGGGCTGAAAAGCGGTGAGCAGCTTATGTTCCCGCCATTGGCTACGAATGGGGGAGTCCTGCCCGTTGGTGCGGAGTATGGGGTAGTTCAACACGCTGTCCAAGATATCCATAGGGCGAACCGATCCTTAGTTTACAAACCCAGCGGGGGGTGTGTACGCCATTCAAGGGTGAGGTCCAAAGACATGGGGCGTGGGTTGTGGGGGTTAAGCCAGAACTCCGGTGGGTAGACCCATGCTAACCAAAATGTACCGTGCGTATAAAAAAAAGAAATAGGCCCAAAGCCGTAAATGGACATGCTTAGATGCGCGGAAGATAACATGCTATAGATTGTATGTGAACCTAAATGTCTGGTTTTACCGGGAAATAAAGTAACAATGGCTGTGGTGATAAAAAAACAGCCCCGTATTTGGGGCTGTTGAGGGAGAAGAAAACTTTTTTGTTTTTAAAAGCGGTCCGGATTCTGCGCCGGACCGCTTGTTCTGCAGAGCAGGGATTACAGGTTGTAACCGCGCTCGTCGTGTTCGGCCAAGTCCAGGCCCATCTCTTCCGCTTCGTCTTCAACACGCAGACCCATGATCACATCCAGTACCTTGAGGATGATGAAGGTCACAACCGCACAGTAGACGATGGTTACGATGACACTTTCGGTCTGTACAGCAACCTGGCTCAAGATGGTTTTACCTTCAGAGAGGCCAGCGCCGCCCAGGGAAGGTGCAGCAAACACACCGGTCAGGATGGCACCAACGATACCGGCAATGCCGTGTACACCGAAGGCGTCCAGAGAGTCATCATAGCCCATTTTGCGCTTGATGGCGGTGGCGCCGATGTAAGCAAAGAAGCCAGCGGCCAGACCGATCATGATGCCGCCCATGGGGCCAGCAGTACCTGATGCGGGGGTGATGGCAACCAGGCCAGCGACTGCACCGGTTACGATACCCAGTACGGAAGGCTTACCATGTTGCATCCATTCCAGAGTCATCCAGGTTACAGCAGCAGTCGCCGCAGCCAACTGGGTAACCAACATGGCCATACCAGCGGTACCATCTGCAGCCAGCTCAGAACCAGCGTTAAAGCCAAACCAACCGACCCACAACATGGCCGCACCAGTTACGGTCATGCCCAGGTTGTGAGGAGGCATGGCGGTGGTGGGGTAACCACGACGCTTGCCCAGTACCAGGGCGGCCACCAGACCAGCGATACCAGCGTTGATGTGTACAACGGTACCACCAGCGAAGTCCAGTACACCATCAGAACCCATGAAGCCACCGCCCCATACCCAGTGACATACGGGCAGGTAGACTACGGTGCCCCAGATGGCCATAAAGACCAACATGGAGGAGAACTTCATACGCTCAGCAAAACCACCCACAATCAGCGCGGGGGTGATGATGAAGAAGGTCATCTGGAAGGTGGCAAAGACAGAAGTAGGAATCGAACCGCTTACGGCGTCGACTGTGACCGACTTCATGAACATATCACTTAAGCCACCAATGTAGGCTTGAGCGCTGCCGCCATCAGAAAAGGCTAAAGAGTAGCCGTAAATGGCCCATAGAATGGACATGACACCCGCAACAGCAAAACACTGCATCAGGACAGACAAGACGTTTTTGGAACGAACCATACCGGCATAAAACAGAGCCAGACCAGGCAAGGTCATGAACAGTACCAGTGCGGTTGCCGTAAGCATCCAGGCGGTGTCACCGCTGTTCAAGGTATCTTCAGCCCAGGCGGTGGCGGGCAGGATGCTGCTCATGGCCAAAGCGGCGGCCGGCAGCAGGGTACGTTTGATGGCTTTCATCGAGTTGCTCCTCTTTCTCAAAACTTAAAGCGCGCTGGGGCCGGATTCGCCAGTACGGATACGTACAGCACTTTCCAGGTCGTAAACAAAAACTTTACCGTCACCAATCTTGGAGGTTTTGGCGCCTTTTTGGATGGCCTCAACGGCTTGCTCCAGAACGCTGTCGTCTACCGCCAGCTCAACTTTGAGCTTGGGCAGGAAGTCCACCCGGTACTCTGCACCACGGTAGAGTTCGGTATGGCCCTTTTGACGACCAAATCCGCGCACCTCGGAGACGGTGATACCGGAGATTCCAACGGAAGTTAGAGCTTCCCGGACCTCATCCAGCTTGAAGGGTTTAATGATGGCTACGATCCATTTCATGTTCGGCTCCTGCGTTTTGCCTAGCTAAGCGCCTTGTGCGCTGTGGGGGTCTTATAAGGGAGCGGTGCTGATTCTCCCATTTGGTTTCTGCCCCTTATAAGGCATCGCCCGTGCCATGTGTTGATAAGTATAAGAAAATAAAGGGATATATCAAGAAATGGCTATTTCTTACGCGCTAAAAACGCCTAAAAAACAGCCAGCTTGTGAGAGAGTGATGCTTACTTGTTCGTGTATGATTAAAAAATAGCCATAGCCGAGGTGTGCAGGGCGGGGAGCGGGCTCTGTTGTTGGATCTCTTTATCCCAATGTTGGGGGTTGTTGTTCGAAAAAGTCACCTGTAAACAAATAGATGATATTTTTTTGTGCGGGTGTTATAGGGTGCGCACAAAAGACGCAATTGGCGCACTCAACAGGGGAGGTTAAAACGTGTACAGGGGTAAAGAGGGGGGGGATTGGGTAAGCGTAAGATCGGTTTGGGGGCATCTCCATAGGGGGGGGATGTTTAGGTGCGCACAAAAGACGCAGCCTGCATACGCCTTGAGAGCGCGCCAGCACAGTGCAGGCTTTTGCGTAGGTTAAGATCGGTCGGGGGCCTCTCTCTGTACATGTGTCGATGGGTGGGCACGATAGACGTACCTATGCACCCACCGAGAGGGGGCAACAGCGTGCAGGGCTCGGGTCAGGTTGAGGTCGATTGGGGGCCATCTTCATGCGCGGGTGTTTTCTAAGTGCGTAGGATAGTCGTACCTATGCACCCACCGAGAGGGGGGCAACAGCGTGCAGGGCTCGGGTCAGGTTGAGGTCGATTGGGGGCCATCTTCATGCGTGGGTGTTTTCTAAGTGCGTAGGATAGACCTACCTATGCACCCACCGAGAGGGGGCAACAGCGTGCAGGGCTCGGGTCAGATTGAGATCGATTGGGGGCCATCTTCATGCGTGGGTGTTTTCTAAGTGCGTAGGATAGACGTACCTATGCACCCACCGAGAGGGGGGCAACAGCGTGCAGGGCTCGGGTCAGGTTAAGATCGGTTGGGGGCTGGCGCTCTGTGCAGGTGTTGATGGGTGCGCACAAAAATGTTTTCTGCGCACCCAAACAGAGTGTACCGATCGAGTTCAGGCTGCCTGGGCGCTACTGGGTAAGGTTCAGGTAGATCTGGGGCAGCACCGTGGGCAGAGACTCCGGCTTGGCAATACGGCGGAAGCCCTGTGCACCAAACAGGTGGGGGGCGTAGCTGTTGGCCTGGCGATCAACGGTCACGCAGAAGGGGGTTAAGCCCATCTGCCGAGCTTCACGAATGGCCATTCGGGTATCTTCAATACCGTAGCGTCCCTCATAGATATCTAAATCGTTGGGTTTACCGTCCGAGAGGATAAGTAACAACCGACGGTTGGCCGGTTGTTTGGATAGCAGTTGGGCACTGTGACGAATACCCGCCCCCAGGCGGGTGTAGTAGCCAGGGCGGATAACATTAATGCGTCCACGCACCGTGGCATTATAGGGTTCGGTAAAACCCTTTAGGTGCAGGTGCCGCACATGTTCCCGGCGACGGGAAGAGAAGCCGTAGAGGGCAAAGGGATCGCCAGTATAGGTGAGGGCCTCACTAAACAGAAATAGGGTGTCGCGGATGACATCAATGATGCGTAGATCATCATCCACCCAGGCATCTGTAGAGAGTGAGAGGTCAGCCAGCAACAGGCAGGCGATATCCCGTACCCCACGCTTATAGTCCCGGTAAAGCCCGGTTTCAGCCGGACCACCACCGGTTTTTAGATTGATGCGATGTTCCTGTACCGCATCCAGATCCGGCTCTGAGCCATCCCACTGTTTGCGTAGCCAGATGCCATCAGGTCGCCAACTGGCCATCTGAGCTTGAATTTTTTTGGCCGAGCTGCGCAGCTTGTTTGGCAGTGCTATGGGTTCGGCATCTTTAGGCAGCATCGGCTGCATCAGGCAGTGGTCGGGGATCAGCATGTTTTTGCGGTAATCCCACTCAGGCACCTTCACACCAGGGCCTAAGATCAGATCATCCTCGGCTTCGGAGGGAAGATCCAGATCAAAGCGAAAACCCTTGGCCACCCGTTTGCCATCCCGGCTTAGGGCCATCTCATCCATATCCTCAGCGGCATCGCGGGCGCGATCTTCATCCTCTTCCTCATCTGAGGCGCGGTTTACCTTAATCATCTCTGCCCAGCTAAAGATCGACTCAAAGCGATAGAGAAGAATGCCATCATGGCTCTCTTCCATCTCTTCCCGGCGTGCCTGCTGGCTGCTGTTTTGCTCTTGCTGCTCTTGGCCATCCTGGCGTTCAATATCTTCTTCATCATCCGGGTCGGCGCTGGGTTGGGTGTTGGCTTCGGCAATGGGTGGGGTTGGGTGGGGCCAGAGCGGCACCGGCCAGATGGGGGTCTTGCCTTGGGGCAGCGTCAAAGGCTCCTGGGGCGTGGCCAGGGCGCGATGGATGATCTGCTCACGCTCTTGGTTTAACTGGCCTTCAATAGTGCGCTCACCCCGTTGATGTAGATGGGCCGAAACCAGCCGGGTGTAGCGGTCTTCCAGCCCTGGATAGTGCTTGAGCAGGTGGGTGCAGGCCTGCATAGACTGCGTCATCCACTGCTGTTCATTTTCCGGTCGGTCGGTGGCGTAGCTGAGTAGGGCGGCCAGCCATAGGTAAAGATCCCGGTTGAGCGCTTGAGTGGGGAAAAGATTCAACAGGCTGGGCAGGTGAATGCTCTGGCTGTCTCGCCAAGCCATGGGGGCTTTGCCGCCAATACCACCAACCCGCTGGCGGAAGTTGCGTTTGGCGCCGTGGTTCTGGTCCTGTACCCCCCGTATGGCCAAGCCATGGGTGCCACCAAGGGCCCGGAACAGCATGCCGATGGGGCGCTCCATATCCTTCAAATGCACAACCGCTTCCGGGTGCCGATCACTGGCTGCACGGGTGATGATGCGGTCCCACAGTTTTCCAATGGTCTCTTCCATGGCCGCTACTTCCGCTTTTTGTGGATGAAAAGGGAGGCATCGCGACTGGCGACTTCCTCACCTCGGTGCCATACCAAAGGGGCACCGAGGGGGGCATCGCCGCGGACATCGGCACACCCTTGCATGCATAGACCACATTGGGTGCAGGTGTTGATGCGTCGTTTGCCTGATCGGGGGTTAAGGCGCATGGGGCAGGCGTTGTCACACGCTTGCACACAGCCGGAACAGGCTGCCGATGCCTTAAGCCGTAAGGTTGGGGTTTTGGCTGATGGGTTGGACATCCAAGCAATGCTTTGGGCTATGCCCACGGCACAGCCAAACCGACAGAACAGATGCCGGGCAAACACAAAATCAATCATAAACAGTGCGGTGCCCACACTTAAGAAAAGGGTTTGGTTAAAACTAAGCTGCCCGGTCCATAAATTATTAAAAATCAGCTGGGGGGGTAAAAGGTAGGTGAGCAGGCTTAAAGCCCAGGTAAAGGCCATAAGCAGGCTGGCCCCTAGGGTGATGGATAACCACAGGGCTTTTTGGTGGGGCTTCTGTTCCGCTTGTTCCCACAAAGTGGGTTTGCCGAGGGCGCGTTCCATTAAGCCATTAATCCACTCCACCACCGAAAAATGGGGGCAGAGCCAGCCACAATAGAGACGTCCATAATAAAAGGTGATCCATAACACCCCCACCGCCAAGGCGACCAAAGGGATCAGAATATAGATCAAGATCCCCCAGGCTGCTTCGGCTGGTGAGGTCTCTGCCATCAATAAAAAATCGGCCAACGCGCTGGCATAGGTGTGGCCAAACAGAACCAGGTGTCCCTCCAGCAGATCCATACGCAAAATATCTAAGGTCGGCGCCAGCAGGAACAGTGCAAAAAAGAGGGTGCGGCTTAACCGGCGCCACCCTTGTATGTGGCGCCATTTGCTTTTAAGGGCTGCGTGTGCGTCCAAAGGGGTTATCCCCCCAAGTGGCTGTGGATCACTTCCATCAGCGCTTCGGTGGTTTGGGGGTCGTCAGACATAGACTCGGCCATGGTGGCGCGGCAGGCATCCAGGGGGGCCATGCCGCCATCAATCAAGCGGGCCGCATAGATGAGTAGACGGGTGCTGATGCCCTCTTCCAGGTCTACATCGCGCAGTTTACGCATGCTGTTGCCCAGGGTGACCAGCTTGGCGGCCCAGTGCGCCTCCAGACCGGTCTCTTTGATGAGGATATCCCGCTCAATTTCCGCCGGGGGGAACTCAAAGCGCAGCGCCACAAAACGTTGCCGGGTGCTGGGCTTCATCCCCTTCATCATGTGTTGATAGCCGGGGTTGTAGGAGACCACCAACATAAAGCTGTCTGGGGCTGTGATCACCTCGCCGGTGCGCTCCAGGGGGAGCTCACGACGGTCATCGGCCAGGGGGTGAAGGATGACGGTGGTATCCTTACGGGCCTCGACAACCTCATCCAGGTAGCAAATCCCCCCTTCACGTACAGCACGGGTCAGTGGGCCATCGTGCCAGCGGGTTGCGCCGTTGGGTTCAATAAGGTGGCGCCCCACCAGATCAGCCGCTGTCAGGTCATCATGACAGGCCACGGTAAACAGTGGACGCTGTAGCTTAGCCGCCATATGCCGGATAAAACGGGTTTTACCGCAGCCGGTTGGCCCTTTGATTAAAAGCGGTAACTTATGGCCATAAGCGTACTCAAACAGCTCAACCTCATTGGCAACCGGTTGATAGTGAGGGAGATCGCTGGTGTCGAGCTGATGGGGTTGGCTTTCCATGGTGGGGATCCGTTTGTCATAGATAGAAAAGTTGGTCCGGTGAGGCTCGAGAGGGGGGAGTAGGGCGGCTTGCGCCGCCCCCTCACCGGACCAGGATGGCGCACCAGGGGGTTGGTGTCCATCTTTACTTAAGAAGGTGGGTTATGCAGTCTCTTCCTCTTCGTGGGGACGACCCTTGAAGAAGCTGTACAGGTACGTAACCAAGCCACCCATGAAGACCACACCAGCCACCAAACGCAACCAGTAGAAGAAGCTGATGGTATCCTGAACATCCATGAAGCTACCTGGGGCGTCGCCCATGCGCTGCATGTAGGTTTGCAGGATGCCAGCACCGGTCAGGAACAGGGTGATGAAGACCATGGAGATGGTCATCAGCCAGAAGCCCCACATTTCCAAAACCTGAGAGTCACGTCCACTGGTGGGACCATGACCGCGGATAAAGGGCATGGAGTAGGAGATGATGGTCAGAACAATCATCACATACGCACCATAGAAGGCCATGTGACCGTGTGCCGCGGTGATCTGCGTACCGTGGGTCAGGTAGTTCACAGGTGCCAAGGTGTGCAAGAAGCCCCATACACCAGCGCCAAGGAAAGCCATAACGGCGGTACCCATGGCCCACAAAGCGGCAGCTTTGTTGGGGTGGTTACGACGACGCTTGTTGATCATGTTGAAGGCAAAAACCACCATCATGAAGAAGGGGATAGGCTCCAGAGCAGAGAAGATGGAACCCAACCACTGCCAGTACTCAGGGGTACCGATCCAGTAGTAGTGGTGGCCTGTACCAATGATGCCGGTGATCAGCGTCATGGCAATGATCAGGTAGAGCCACTTTTCAATGATCTCACGGTCAACACCGGTCACCTTAATCAACACAAAGGAGAGGATCGCACCGAGGATCAGTTCCCAAACACCTTCCACCCACAGGTGAACAACCCACCACCAGTAGTACTTATCAAGCACCAGGTTGTCTGGGTTATAGAAGGAGAACAGGAAGAATACAGCCAGACCCAACAGACCCAGTAAGAGTACGATGGTAATGGCAGTCTTACGGCCCCGTAGTACGGTCATGGCAATGTTGAACAAGAAGCCCAACGCCACAATGACAATACCGATCTTGGTGATGGTTGGCTGTTCCAGGAACTCACGACCCATGGTGGGTAGCAGGTCGTTGCGGGTCAGCTCTGCCAAGGTGGCATAGGGAACCAGCAGGTAACCAAGAACGGTCAGCGCACCGGCGATCAAGAAGACCCAGAACAACAGTTTAGCCAGCAGAGGGCTGAACAGTTCATTCTCGGTCTCTTCCGGTACCAAGTAGTAGCTGGCACCCATGAAGCCCATGAGCAACCAAACAATCAGCAAGTTGCTGTGTACCATACGTGCAACGTTAAAGGGGATCTCAGGGAAGAGAAAATCACCGATAACATACTGTGTTCCCAGGATCAGACCAAACAGGATCTGACCGACAAAAAGTACCAGGGCCCCTTTGAAGTAAAGGGAGGCCACCGCTTGAGATTTATATTGCATGATCAGCCTCCTTTAGCCTTCGATGTTGGGGGGCCAGTTGGCCGTATTGATGGTGGAGGTCCACTTTAGGAACTGGGCGATGCCTTCCAGCTCTTCTTCACTGAGGTTGAACTGGGGCATCTGACGACGACCCTCAACACCAGAAGGCTGAGCTTCGATCCAGTCTTTGATGAACTCAAGCCCGCCATCTTCGCCGCCACGGCGTAGATAAACGTTGCCCAGTTCTGGGGCAAAGTAGGCCCCTTCTCCTAGCAGGGTATGACACCCTACACAGTTGTTTTCTTCCCACACCAGTTTACCCAGCGCCACCGCTTCGGTGATGTTTTCACGGTTGTCCCGTTCGGGCAGGACACTCATGGTACCCATGGTCAGGCCCAGGAACATGAGGAAGAAAAAGAGTGTGCCACCATAAAACACATTGCGGGCGGCGGTTTTGGTAAAGCGTTCGCTCATGGCGTTTATGCCCCCTTCTAATTGGTAATGAATGAAGAGCCAACACGCCCCGCAGTGGCGTCGGTCCCCGGTTCTATTAAAAATGGTCCGCTCAGCATAGGGTGCCAAGCAAAATTGGGAGTTGATATAGAACAATCCAAAAGAGAAAAAAACCCCGATTTGGACAGAAATGTGACCATAATTTTTTTTATCGGCCCATCGTTGTAAGGTTTTGTCAATCATTGAGGCTTCAGCGCGGTGGTTGAAGGCGCATCGTGCGGAAGATTTACCACTGTACCAAGGGGTTTATACGAATCTTTAAAAGGGCGTCAGGCCAAGCATGGTCTTTACCTGCTTTTAGCCTTATTCTTAGGCCACGCAGCTGTCTTTAGTCATATAAAGGGCGACCCCATAGGGGGTGCCGCTGTGATGTGGGGTGACAACAGCTTGTGGGTGGGGGTGTTGCCCCTGTTTGGTTTGATTCTGACGTTGTGGAGTATCGCCATGAAGGGACCGTTTTTCGGTACCATATGGTCTTTGATCTTAATGGGTGTTGCTGTCCTTGCGGGTATGCATGTATCAGAAAATGCACCGCAAATGATGGAGGCTTTGCCACTGCCTACCTTCCTGGCTGTGCCGTTGACCAATCAGGCTGAAGCGCCGATTGTCATGACACTGCTGGGGGTGATTAGTGGTTTTTTAGTCTTCTTTGGCGGTGGCTATGTCTGGCAGTCGGTCTTGGATGCCGCACGGGTCAGCTTGGCCCATGGTACGCTGGTACGTGCGGTCAAACGCGGCGAGTTTGAGCGGGGAGAGGCCGAGCCCGAGCTCTATGGTTGGTTCTACTATCCGCTGTTTTCACGCCTGTGGCATGACTTTACCGACTCCCTACACCGCCAAGTGGTGGTGGATGAGGCGGGGGAGGAGCGTACCCACTACCGCAGCACGGTACCGGCAGAGCTCTATTTTAACCATACCAATATGGTGGATACCCCCATGCGGGTGGAGTTCTTCCGCCATCTCCCAGGTATTTTGACGGGGGCGGGTATTGTCTCAACCTTCGCCGGTATTTTGCTGGGTTTGACCGACTTTAACCCTACCGTCGAAGCCAGTCAGGTTACCCAGCAGCTTAAGCATCTGTTTACCGGTGTTTCCACCGCATTTGTGGCCTCTTTTATCGCCATTTTAACGGCGATCTCCGTGACCGTGCTGGAGAAGCTGATCCTGCACTGGCGCTATGCCCAGATTACGCGTCTACAGGGCATTTTGGATGATCTGTTCCCTGGTGGGGTGGAGTCGGAGTATCTCGCCGATCTGGCCTACCAAGGTGGGTTGAGTAGTGATGGCACCCCGGTGGCCCGTGATGATGGTGCCGCGCGGGCCCTGCATGCCGCCCTGGCAGAACCGGTTAAGCAGATGGCCGATGCCGCCCAGCAGGCGGCCCAGCAGCAGCAGGTGCAGAGCCAGACCCTGGCGGATCTCTCCCGCGTGGTGCAAAGCATGGCTGGGGATATGAAAACCGCCATGGCACGTTTTGAGGCCTCAGGCCAGGCCACTCAGCAGAGCTTGGAGAAGCTGTTAGAGCAGCCGCAGCCCAGCGCGGGCGGCACGGTGGCGGAGGAAGGGGGCGGGGCGGATATGGCCCAAGCCATGCGCGGTGGCCTGGAAGGGCTGGCGCAGCAGCTGGATGTGGGGCAACAAGCCCAAATGGAGGCGCTGGCCCGTGGGCCGGAGCTGTTGGCAGGTATTGGGGAACGTCTGGAGCAGATCACCCAAGCTTTGGCCGCGCAGCCCACCGCTTTTTCTCAAGAGGTGGCGCAGCTGGTCGAGGGCAAACCGCAGGATGACACCCTGAAGGCTTCTTTAGACCGCCAAGAGCAGTTGCTGCAAGGGGTTAAAGGGGCGGTGAAAGCCCTGAATGAAAGTTTGTTGAATCTTAAACCTGCCGCGCAGGCCGGTGATCAGCCTGTTGCACCGAGCGAGAGCTCTGTGCCGATCAACGATGCCGCTTTTGGTGAAGCGGCCCGTATGGTGCCCGCCATGGAGTCTGCCCTAAAAGAGATACGGCAGATTCTTCAGGATCGTTTGAGTGAGCAGGGGGGCAACCAGCAGCAGCTGTTAACGGTTTTGACCCAGCTGGATGAAAATCTCAACCGGGGTGCCGCTCAGCGTGAAGCGCTGTTGATGGCACGCATGTCCCAGGAGCAAGGGAGCCTCTCTGAGAGTTTGCAGGAGATGTTGCAGACCGGTGTGCAGACCATGGAGAGCAGTGTGGCCACCTTGATGGAGGATCTGGCCAAGCGTGAGACCACCGATCAAGAGCACTTTCAAGTGCTGCGTGAAGGGCAAAATCAGTTGGAGTCTCAACTGGATGTCCTGCGTGATCAGGATGCCTACCAAGGGCAAGAGCTGGAAGGGGTGCGGGACGCCCTGGAGGGTCAGGAAGATAAACTGGATAACCTGCTGGGGCTGCATAACGATGCCGATGCCCGCCTGCAAGGGGTAGAGATCAACCAGGGGCAGCATCAGGCCAGTCTGGATAATCTGTCCGCTCAGCTGCACCGCCAGGAGAGCATGATCTCTGAGGAGCTGGGTATTTTGAAAGAGCAGGAGCCCGCCAAGGGCTTTCTGGAGTCGTTGCAGAACGATCAAATGGCGCTGGCTCGACGCCTGGATACCATGCATGAAGCTCAGGATCAGACTGGGGCGGTTCTCAAAACGGCCTTGGATGGTCAAAAAGCCCAGCTGTTGGAGCAGCTGGAAGGTATGGAAGATCTGCGGCAAGCCCAACAAGAGCTGCGTGACGCCCAGGATAAAGGGTTGGCACGTGGGGATGTGCTGCAACAGCTGACGGAATCGATCCACACCCGCCACGCCGATCGCTTAGCCCGCTTGCAACGCAAACTGGCCAAACGTCTGGAGCGTCTGGAACGACGCTTGTCTGGGGCCAATACGGAAGAGCTGGCCGAGAACCGGGATCAACTGCAGCAGCTCAATAGCGCCGTGACCGAACAGGTGGGGATGTTGGAACAGCTTAAATCGGGTCAGACCGATCTGAGTGGTAGCCAGCAGCAGGCCACCGAACAGTTGAAGGCGATGAACGAGGAGCAACAGGACCGTCTAAGCCAGCTTACCGACCAGCTTGAACAGGCCCAGCAGCGTGCCCAGACGCAAGAGGGGGTGATGGATCGTCAGCTGACGGTGATGACCGAACAGTTGACCGAGGCCGACAGCCGCTCCCAGCACGAAAATGCCCGTATGGAACAGCAGCTGGATGGGCTGTTGGCGCAGGTGCAAGAGGTTCAAGAGAAACATGCGGCTGGAGAGGCGATCTCTACCCGTCAGTTGGTAGCCATTACCGAGCAGTTAACGGCGGTGGAGGCCCATGCGCAAAACAGCAGTGAAGCGGTGGAGAGTCAGCTGGCCAATGTGGCTGAAAAACTGGATGAGGGCCAACAGCAGAGCCAAACCACCGCAGAGGGCTTTGATCACCATCTGGAGTCCATCGCCCAACAGCTTGGGGAGATGGATAACCGCCAGCACGCGGCTGAAGAGACGGTGGGTAACCGTCTGGAGCGGGTCTCCAGTGCCTTTGCCCAGCTGCGTGAAAAGCTGGATGAAATGGCCATTTCTCAGGAACAGAAGTTGGCGGGCATCTCCACGCTGTCTGAGGCACTACTGACCCTGCAAGGCGGGGTAGAGACACAGCAACAGGTGCTGAACGCCCTCCATGACGGGTTGAACACCGTCACCGAAAGTCAGCAGACCCAAGGTGAACAGCTGCAAGGCGTGGCGGATAACCTGCAAGGGCTGGCACCGATGCAGACCAGCCTGGATGGCTATGGCGCGCAACTGCAAGATTTCCAAACACAGCTCAGCAGCCTTCTGCAACAAGATGCCTCCGGTCAGCTCTCTGGCCTGCGCAGCATGCTGGAAGGTCAGCCTGCCATGCTGGATGTCCTTAAAGGGGGGCTGGATCGTGTGGTCAACTATGTTGAGCAGCGCCAGCAGAGCCAGGATAACCAAACCCTTTCTCTGGAAGAGGGGGTTGAGGGGCTGTTAGGTAACCTGCAAGAGAACCTGAATCTCCAAGGTGAGGTGCTGCTGAAGGTGCGGGAACATCAGGCTGAGACCGCCAGCGAGTATGAGAAAATTCGTGATGCGCAACAGGATATCGCCGAGCATATGTCCGGCATGGCCGACGCCCAGCGGGAGAGTACCGATGCGATGAACCTGACCCGCGCCGATGGCTTGGATAGCCGCCGCTTTATGGAGTCGGTGATGGATGCCCAGCAGGCCATCCGTTCCCGTATGGGTGAGTTGGGGGATGTACAGCGTCTGCTGCAAAACGCCCTGGGTAGTCTGGAAGAGACCCAGGATGAGGTGCGCACGGCCCTGCATCAGTCCCAGGCATCTCATGAAGAGAGCCAAGGTAAGTTTGATGGTGTGGTTACCCACATTGCCGACAGCTATAAAAAGGTGCAAAACGCCTTAAAAGGTCAGCACGAACTATCCGGTGCCGTGCAGGAGAGCCTGGGTGAGATGCGTGCGGAGCAGGGCATTATGCACCGGGGGGTGGTGGAGTCTCTAAAAGCGGTACAGGAGGCCCTGCCTGATGGGTTGCCAGAGGTGGTGGAGAATCTACGTACCACCGTGGGGCAGACCCTGCGTGACAGTATGAAAAATCTGCAGGATCGGGTGGAGGGTATCGGCCAAGGGATGGATCGTGCCCAGACCGCCATGGGGCTTTCCATTAATGAAATCCGTGCCCTGTTGCAACAGACCGGTGCGGAGCGGGATGCCCGCATGGCCGAACGTCTGGAGAGCATGGGCGAAGCCAACCGTAACCGACACCAGGCTATGATGAATACCCTAGAGGGGCTCTCTGCCCGTCTGGTGCAGCGTAGTGAACAGATGCAGAGCCAGTTGGAGAACCGCTCACAGCAGATGTTGGAGCAGCTGCAAGGTGCGGCAGAAGAGAGACCGGTTGAGACGGGTGAACCCTTGGAACCCGCCGCTTTGGCCCAGCAGCTTACTCAACAGGGGGAGGCCCAGATCGAGGCCATTACCCAGTTAAAATCCCATGTCAGTGATCTCATGCACGGCACCATGGGCCATTTTGCCGATGAGGTGGAGCAGCGGGTTGGGCAGATGCTCAAGGGCTCGTTGGATACCCTGGATGAGGTGAGTGAGCTCCTGCGCAGTAAAGGGGATGAGGCGGGCCAGGGCGTGCAGATGGCCGAACAGTTAGAGAGCCTAACCGCCCAAAGCCGTAGCCAGAATGAAGCGATTTTGGCGGCGATTGATGGCGCCACCATGGGCGCGGTCAGTGGGGATGAGACGGGCCAGGGTGTGCAGATGGCCCAACAGTTAGAGAGCCTAACGGCCCAAAGCCGTAGCCAGAATGAAGCGATTTTGGCGGCTATTGATGGCGCCACCATGGGCGCGGTTAGTGGGGGGGGGGATATGGATGCCGCCGCCCTTGTGCCAATGTTGCAAAAACGGATGGAAGAGAGCTTACAAGGAACCTTGGGGGAGCTGGAGAAACTGCTGGAGGATAATGCCGCCCAGAGCAATGCTCGTACCGACCAGTTGGCCCAAGCCATGGCCGATATGCAGAGCAGCTCTGTACAAGGGGTGGCCGGTGAGGGTGGGCAACAGGCCCTGGCCATGAGCCAACGCTTAGAAGCCCTGGTGGCGGATATGGATGGCCGCTTAACCCTGCTCCAACAGAAGCTGGCCGACGAACAGGGCACCATGCAGCGTACCTTGGAGGCTTGGGCTGAACGGATCGCCCAAACCAAAGAGGAAGAGAAGAGCCTGTTGGCCGACCATATCTCTGCCATTAATGATCAAAACGAGACCCGTCATAAAGGGATGATGGGGGCTTTGGATGAGGTCAGCCGTACCTTTAGTGGTGACATGGAGCAGATGCGCCGGGATATGGAAGAGAGCTCGGATCTGGCTGCTGACAAACTGGTTAAACAGCTGCGTAAGGTGGTGCATGGCGCCAGTGAGGAGCAGTCGGTTTATATTGAAATGCTGGGCGAGCGTATGGATGCCCTGCGTAAGAAGATTAAGAAGTAAACGGTCATGTTTCCCAAACAGTGCATACGCCTGAGGGTACCACCGGAGCGGGCTGCAAGCCTGCACCGGCACCCTGTGCTGGCGATGGCACAGGGTAAACGGCGTATTCGCTCGCGTATTGTGCGGTTTTACGATACCCCCCAGTGGGATCTGCGCCAAGCCAGTTTGGCGTTGCAGGTTCAAAACCGGGGCAAAGGGTGGCAGCAACGGTTGGTCTCCTTGACCGATGGTGGCCGTTTGGGGGTGGAGAAGGGCGGCCGCTCGGTCTTGACCCGCCATAAGATCCAGGCCGATCGGCTGGAGCTGCTAACCATGCTGCGGGACCCCAAGGTTCGGCATACCTTTGATCGTTTGGATGCGGGGACCTTGAGCCACCGTTTTACCCTGCGCAGTCAGCGCCGAACACTACGGCTTGCACGGGAGGGGGGGGCACCGATCACCCTGATTGAAGAGGTGGGTGAGATCCTGGATGGCAACGGTAAAACCCCGTTCCATGATCTGTTGGTGATGGCCGATGAGACGAACAGCGCTTTGGGCTATGAAGTGGCGTTAAGTCTTCATGCTCAGCTTCAAGGTGGGTTACTGTTTGCCGCGCCAGCAGAGCGGGTGATGGCCGATGAGCAGCCATTGCCCTTCTCATACGCATGGGCTTGGCCCGCCCTGCCTATGCGTAAAGAGACAGATATTACCAAGGCCTATCAGCAATTAAGCAGCACACTGCTCGAGCAACTGTTTGCCCTTATCCCCCAACTGCTCCATGGCGGAAGCGAGGGGGCTTGCCAGGCCCAGCGTACCTTGGCCCAACGCTTAGAGGCGTTGGAGGCTATGGATGACTGGCTGGTGCATTTGGCCCACCCGGAAGCTGCACAGGTGTGGGGGGCGCTGCGACAAGAGTTGCAGGATGATCAGCAGTGGGGGGTGTTTTTGGATGATCTCCTCACCCCCTATGCCGACAATTTAGAAGAGCCCTTTACCACCGCACCCTGGACCCACCGCGCGCAGAGCCAATGGCAGCAGGGGCAGCGTAGCTGGCAGTTGGCCCTGCATGGAACCGAGTTTGCCCAGGCGGTTTTGGGTATGGGGCTGTGGCTGGCGCGGCGGGGGTGGTTAAGCCGCCGGGATGAGGATGATCAGCGAGAGACCCCCCCGGGTTTAGCACAATGGGTTCGGGAACGGTTGGAAGAGAACAATTGGCCGATGGTCAAAGGGGTTAAAGCAGGAGAGCCCCAGGGGCTTCAACGCATGTGGCGGCAGTGGCTGTTGTTAACGCTGTTTGGCCGTCAGTTTGAGCAGATGTCCAACGCTTCCAAAGGGGTGGTGGAGCTGGATCTCTCCCTGCTTGAATATGGTATTTATCAAGAAGCGCTGGACCGGGCTATGGCGAGTGTACGCTTTATCTATGAAGTGGCCCCGCTGGCGAAACGCTTTAAGGATGTGGCGGTTGAAGCTGATGGGGCAACACAGGCTGATTTTGAGGCCTGGTTCGATACCCTGATGCGTCAACAGCAAGGGCAGATGGCCCAAGCCATGGCCGAACTGGAGCTCTCAGCAGGTTTTTGGGTTAACGGCTGGGGGGGGCGTTCATGACGCGTTCCCTCAAAGCCCATATTAAAGAGCATCCCCCGTTACCACTGCCCCGTACCTTGGTGCATCTGCGCCGTGAGCTGGACCGTTTTACCCCAGATCTTATGGCGGTGGCGGAGATTATTGAACGGGATGGCGCGTTGACCGGCATGGTATTGGGGGCAACCGCCCACCAATACCGGGGGGGGCGGGGTCGCATCCGTGAAGCGGTGGTGCTGTTAGGGCTCTCAGCTCTGGAGTCACTTTTGGGCAAGCTGTTTTTGGAAGCGCCCATGGTCAACCCCTACAGTCCGCTCTACCCCATGGCCGCCCAGGCCCACCATCAGGCGCTGCGTATGGTCTGCTGTTTGGAGCAGGTTACCACTTTGGGCCGGGTTCAGCGTCGCCACCGGGTACACCCTCAGCTGGCCCATACCGCGGGTTTAATGCAGGGGATGGGGCGTATGGCGCTGGTGGGCCGTTCCGCCGAGTACCGGTTGCAGATGAAAAAAAATCCCCAGCGCGATATGGATGCGTGGATGAGCTATGAACAGGATCTGTTCGGCTACCACCACCGTCAAATGGGGGCGGCGCTGTGTCGTCACTGGAGACTACCCGAGTCGGTGGTGGCCGTTGTGGCCAACCCGGAGGCTGGTTTAAGCCTGCTTAAGGCAGGACGGGCTATTAAATTTCAGCAAGGCGTTGTTATGCAAGCACTGGTCGCTCTGGTGGCCGCTGCCAAAGCGGAAGAGCAGGATCTGGGTCAGTTGGAACCTTTTTTAGCGGCCACGGGTGTGCCCGATGCCGCGTGGCCCCAAGTGATGTCGGCCATTTTGGCGGTGCCCGCACCGCCATGGAACGATCTGTTGGGGGAGGAGGGCGAGCATGACCCTGCGTAAAATGCCGGAAAAAAAACGGCTGGAGGTCAGTGATAACCCCTTTTGGATCAGCTATGCGGATTTAATGACCGCCTTGGTGATGCTGTTTCTGGTGGTGATGAGTATCTCCATGATCGCTGTGGCGTCGCGGGATGAAGTGCGCCAGATGACCCGTAAAAAAGAGATCACCAAGGTGTTTGATGCCTTGGAAGATAGCGCTAAGGAATCCAACCTCTCCTTGGTTATTAACCGTACCGAGCAGACCATCAGCTTTGGTAACAGCGCCCGTTTTGGGCTGGATAGCTACTATCTCTCGGCCGGTGTACGTCAGCAGCTTAAGGATTTTGTCCCCATGTTGCTGCGTGTGCGCAAAAAGGGGGAGGGGCGCTGGATCAAACGTATTCATATTGAGGGGTATACCGATGATATTGGTACCTACCTCTATAATGTGCGTTTGAGTATGAACCGGGCTCAGACGGTGCTCTGTACCTTAATGGAGGCAGAGGTTAGTAAAGCCCAGCGCCGCGAGTTGCAACGTATGATTATTATTGATGGGGCAGCTTCAACCAGTATCCGCAGTAGCCGTGAGGAGAGCCGACGGGTTGAAATTCGCCTGGAATTTCTCCGGCATGATGAAGCTGTTGACGATCAACCCTTATGGGAGATGCCGCTTGGGCGGTGCCCCATTCCCTTGGCGCCCTTAGCGGGTGAAAAACCCAAGGTGCTCGATGAGCCACTACCGCCTTTTCCTGGCACAACCAACCGGCCAGTTAAAGAGTGAGCGCACCCAAGGGGGGGATGAAAATCCCCCTCTTTTTTTAGGTCTACGGTTCCTCCTGACGCAGCGATCTAAGCCGCTTCAGCGCTGCGTATAGCTCGGTTCTAGCCTTTGCTTTATGGGGGGCTAGATAGGGGTCCTTCATCCCGTTGGATCGTTACCCTCAACCAAGGGGCGTGTTTAGGGGGGGTGTAACGCTACGGCGCCTAAGCGAAGCGTGTGTTTTTTTAAGAAGATGCATACGGTTGATCCCTTTTCGCTCTCAAGCGTATGGCCTGGGTTAGATCCATGCCGTTGCCTATGGTTTAAGGTGTGTGGTCTGGCTTGAGCATCCTTTTGTACGCTTAATGATCGACGCCAGGCGTTCGGGCGCGCGCGTTTTGGGCTGTGTTCATGGGGTTTTGGTGAGGTGCCTGATGTTCGTTTATCGCTAAAAAGCGTGGCGGCGGGCCGGTTGGGCTGTGTGTGGTCAAATAGACAGTCGATGGATCAGGGGGGGATGAACCCTGAGGGTGCGCTTGCATGAAAAAGGCTGGCTGCGGGTCGTGATCCGTTGGGCTGTGTGGACCTAATAGAGGGGGGCAACGCGTTATAGCCGCGACCATGGTCAACCTTGGTCAAACAGCAGGGACCACTGGCAAAAGGGGCCGATGCCTGGGCGCTGGGGTGTCGGCCATGGTGCCGTAGAGGGGGCTGTTGTCATGGGGGACAGGTGGGGGCGACTGGCATAAATGGGGGCTTTTTGCTGGAATAACGTATGCCGGTTATCGAGTCAGTGTGGCCGTGTCGAGGGAGAACCGCTGTTTTAGGAGGATAAAGGCCGCGGGTCCCACGGTATGGGCCTGTTTAGTGGGTGCTCTTCAATAAAGCCAAGGCTGTTTTAGGAAGGCTGGTTGAGGTGTTTTTCAATAAAATGCACCGTTTTGAAAAAAAGATTGAATTTGTGCAGGATGTTTTCCGACAATAGTAGTGTGTTGTTCACAATAGGTTATACCATTCATAGCATGTTATGATGGTTTATTCTGCGTCGTAGGGGATGCAGAATGTTTGTTTAGAAAGCTCTGCACCCTGATAAAGGAGATGCTTCGTGTCTAGTGTTCGTTGTCCTGTCTGTGGGGGTCGCCCGGCCCGTATTTATAAATGCAACGTGTGCAATGAGGTCCGTTGTGGTCAGGATGGATGCACAGGCAGTTTAAGCGGTGTTAAAGGGTGGGGCAGTGCGGGATCTCAATGCCGTAACTGTCGGGATGGTCGCTATGGCGCCATCAGCTTCTTCAGCTCCGAGATGGAAACCATTCTGCGTGAGCATGCCCACACCCGTAAAGTTCGGGATGGCAAATAATAACCACGCTTGCAACTGATCCTTAGGTGGCAAACGGTGGGGTAGAACATAAAACCGTACGTTTTTACAAACGTACGGTTTTATGTTTCTATGGGGTGATGGGGGCTTTTTTTGAAGGGAATCTGTCGTGGAAGCGTGGCTGTTACAGCAGGAACCGGTCTTACGTTTGGTCGCCTTTTTTTCTATTTTTGCACTCATTGCCTGGTGGGAGTGGAAGCGGCCTCGGCGGACCATGCGCTTGACCCGTCGCCAGCGCTGGCCCGCCAACCTGGGCATTGTGGCGTTAAATACGCTGGTGGTTCGGTTGCTCTTTCCGGTTGCTGCGGTAGCCTGGGCAGCCCATGTGCATGAACAGGGGTGGGGGCTGCTGAACATCTGGGGGATAAGCGGTCTGGCTGCGGTTGTCCTGGGTGTGGTGGTGATGGATGGCATTATCTACCTGCAACATGTGATGGTCCATGCGGTACCAATGTTGTGGCGTTTGCACCAAGTACACCATGCAGATCCCGCTTACGATGTCACCACCGGTGCGCGTTTTCACCCGGTTGAAATTGTGCTCTCCATGGGTATTAAGTTTATTACCATTCTCTGGCTTGGCCCCCCTGCCGCCGCTGTGTTGCTGTTTGAGGTGATCTTGAACGGTATGGCGATGTTTAACCATGGCAATATCCGCTTGCCTTTGGCGGTGGATCGGCTGTTGCGCCTGCTGTTGGTCACGCCAGATGTCCACCGGGTCCATCACTCCACCATACCCTCTGAGGCGAACAGTAATTTTGGCTTTAATCTGTCGATCTGGGATCGGCTGTTTGGTACCTATAAAGCCCAACCAGAGCTGGGACATGAGCAGATGGAGATTGGTATTACCACCCATCAAGGGCCCAATACCCATAGCTTTTGGGGGCTGCTTACCCTGCCTATGGCGCAAAAGCCGGATCGGTATGCGCTAAACCGACGCTGGTCTGATCCTTCATGAGTGGGCGTAAACCGGGTTTGTATGCCCGTATTAGCGAAGCTCGGGAGGTTCTGGGGTTGGGGGAGCGGGCCAGTTTGGCGGATATTGAAACCCGCACTAAAGCGCTTCTCATGCGTTGGCACCCCGATAAAAATCCGCCAGAAAAAGCCCAGCAGTGCCACACCCGCACCCAGGAGATTTTGGAAGCACAGAAGTTGATTAAAGCCTATCTGGCCCAGTACAAATACTCCTTTGCCCGTGAAGAGGTCGAGCGCTACCTGCCCCCGGATGAGTGGTGGTTTAAACGTTTTGGTCCTGATGAGGATGAGGTTTAACCTCATCTTCCCATCCCCCCCTTTGCTGATCGAGTTTAACCATGTCTGACCCTGTTCAAACCCTGCATTTGCCGATTGAAGGCATGAGTTGTGCCGCCTGTTCCAGCCGTATGCAACGCCGTTTTAATGCTATGGATGGGGTGAGCCAAGCCAGTGTGAATTTGGCCACCGCCACCGCGGTGGTGGAAGGGCAGGTGACGCTGGATGCGTTGGAAAAACTGGTGCTTAAAACCGGCTTTTCCGTACCAAGGGTGACCCAGGCTTTTCAGCTACAGGGTTTGTCGTGTGCCTCCTGTGTGGCCAAGGTGGAAGGGGCGCTTGTGACGTGCTCAGGGGTGGAGAAGGCGTCCGCCAATTTGGCCACCGGTGAGCTGTTGGTCACGTATATTCCTGAACATGTTACCCCGCTCCACATTCAGCAGGTTGTTGAGACGGTCGGCTATAAACTGTTGGTCGCAGAAGAGGGAGGGGCAGACCGCACCCAACTGGCCCAACAACGTGAGATCAAGAGCCTGGGGCAACGGCTGTGGGTTGGGGCCGCACTGGTGGTGCTCAACATGCTGGTTATGCATGGCCATTTGCCCATGCTCAACGCGTTGGAACCAAGTTGGCTTAACCTGCTGCAAGGGCTCTTGATCACCCCGGTGGTCTGGTGGTCAGGTTGGGGGTTCCACCGTGGGGCGTGGCAGGTGCTTAAACATGGCAGCGCCAACATGAACACTTTGGTCAGTGTGGGGTCCCTAACCGCCTACTTCTCCTCCCTGTTTATTACCGTGTTGCCTCAGTGGTGGGCTGGGGCAGGTCAAGCGGGTTATGTCTATTTTGATACCGCAGGTATGATCATAGTCCTCATTTTGGTGGGGCGTTATTTAGAAGCCAGGGCCAAGCAGCGTACCGCCGGTTCTATCCGGGCATTGATGGCCTTAACCCCACAAACCGCGCTGTTGGTGGGAGAAAACGGGCAGATCCGTGAGGTGCCCGCTGCGGAGCTGGAGGTTGGGGATCATCTGTTGGTACACCCTGGGGCGACCATTCCGGCTGATGGCACCATTGTGGATGGTGCGCCACATATTCACGAGGCCATGCTTACCGGTGAGCCTATTCCTGTTCAAAAAGAGCAGGGGGATGTGGTGGCTGGGGGAACGGTTAATGGCTCTGTGCCGTTTCGTATGCACACAACCCGTGTGGGTGGGGATACCGCCTTGGCGCGTATTATCACCATGGTGCGGGAGGCCCAAGGGGCCAAACCCCCCATCGCCCGCTTGGCCGACCGTATTGCCGGGGTGTTTGTGCCGGTTATCATCACCTTGGCAACTGTGGTGTTGCTGGTCTGGTGGTTGTTACTGGGGGCAGATTTTAGCCATGCACTGACCCACTTTATTGCGGTTATGATTGTCGCGTGCCCCTGTGCATTGGGTTTGGCAACACCGACCTCTGTTATGGTTGGAACCGGGCGTGGGGCGCGCTTGGGGATGTTAATGCGTGGTGGGGATGTGCTGGAACGCGCCCACCATGTGGATGCGGTGCTGTTTGATAAAACCGGTACCTTAACCCGTGGTGAACCGGTGCTGACCAACCGTTTGGGCGAGGATGATCTGCTGGCTGCGGTTATGGCGGTGGAGGTGCAGTCGGAACACCCCATTGCCCGCGCTGTGGTGGCGGGGTTGTCTGAGGTGGGGCTAAGCCCCCGTACGGTGACTGAGGTTCAATCCCTGACCGGTCATGGTATGCAGGCTCAGGTTGATGGCCAAAGGTTGATCCTGGGCCGTCTTTCTCTACTAAAAGAGCAGGGTGTTGAGATCGATAGTGATCTGGTACACCAAGGGGATTTGTGGTCCTCTTCTGGGCAGAGTTTGATCCATGTGGCGTGGGGCGGTGTACACAGTGGCTTGCTGTCGGTGAGTGATCCGGTGCGCCGTGAAAGTAAAGAGGCCATTGCGGCCCTTAAAGCCCAGGGGTGTGCCGTCTATTTGGTTACGGGGGATAACGCCTATACCGCCAAGGTGGTGGCGGAGCAGGTGGGTATTGACCCTGACCAGGTGATGGCTGAAACCCTGCCTGAGCATAAAGCTGATGCTGTTGCACAACTGCAGGAAAAAGGTTTGGTGGTGGCCATGGTGGGGGATGGTCTGAACGATGCCCCAGCCCTGGCCCGTGCCGATGTGGGGATTGCCTTGGGCAGTGGCACCGATGTCGCGGTGGAGAGTGCCGATATTATTCTCATGGCGGCGGATGTGCGCGGGGTGGCCCGTGCCATGGCGCTCTCCCGCGCGGTATTAAACAACATTCGTCAAAATCTGTTCTGGGCCTTTGCCTATAATATGGTGCTTATTCCCATTGCCGCGGGTGTTTTGGTGGGGTGGGGAGTGGTGTTGGAACCCGCCTGGGCAGCGGCTGCGATGGGGTTATCCAGCGTGACTGTGGTGAGCAACGCCCTGCGCTTGGGGCGGCTGAAGGTTTAGAGAGATGTAGCGTGGCCTGGTGCTGGGTTTGACCGAGGCATGGGGATGCGCTCTATCTGGCTTTCTGCACCGTTTGGCTGGGGGGTGCAGCTTGTCAGAGCTGTGATTGCCATGGGGTTCGACTGTGGTGCGCAACGCCCTGCGCTTGGGGCGGATGAAGGTTTAGAGAGATGTGGCCTGGTGCAGGGTTTGACCGAGGCATGGGGATGCGCTCTATCTGGCTTTCTGCACCGTTTGGCTGGGTGTCAGCCTGTCAGGGCGACGGCTGGGATGGGGTTCGACTGTGGTGCGCAACGCCCTGCGCTTGGGGCGGCTGAAGGTTTAGAGAGATGTAGCGTGGCCTGATGCAGGGTTTGACCGAGGCTTGGGGATGCGCTCTGTCCGGCTTTCTGCACCGTTTGGCTGGGTGTCAGCCTGTCAGGGCGACGGCTGGGATGGGGGTTCCGCGTGACTGTGGTAAGCCATGCGCTACGCTTGGGGCAGCGGAAGGTCTGGACAGGCAAGGTGTCGGTTGAGGCTCTGTATGCATGGGCCTTCTCTATATTCGTAGTCTAAAGGCCATTTTCACAGGGTTCAGGCGGCTGGCCCTGAGTGTACGGTGCCCCACACCCATACGGTTTGAATGGGGCTGGATGTTCGCTGTAGGGCAACCCGAGAGGCCCCTTGCACCATGGCAGGGTTGGCAGAGCCCTGTACCCCGTCATACTGTTGCACACCCTGGGTCACAAGTGAGGGCGTGTGGGGCTTGCCTCCATGCATAACCGCTGTTCTGGGGTGGTTTGGTGCCGCTGCCCGCCCGGATGACAGGGGGACGCATGACCGTGGTGAACCGTGCTGTGTAGCGTTGGCACTGGGCTATTGCTGGCGGGTGCAGAGGTGCCAGCATACAGATCTGCCAGGATCCATGGCTCACACCAGATGTTGTAGAAGACGATGCCTAGGTGTGGCGTGATGGGGCGAGTGCTGAAAGGGTTTGGGGCCTTAAGGGGATGATGATTCCATAAAAAAGGGGGGAAAGCCGAAGCTTTCCCCCTTTTTGTTGCGCGGTGTTGACGCTTCTATGGGGTTAAGAACAGTTCGGTAAACTCTTCGGCGGCGCAGGGCTTGCCAAAGAAGTAACCCTGGGCAAACTGCACCCCTTTTTGCTCCAGGAAGTGACGTTGGGCTTCACTCTCCACCCCTTCACCAATCAAGACCCGGTTTAGGCTGTTGCCCATGTTTACAATGGTGTTGACCAGGACCTCGGCCTCCACATCATTCAAAGCATCGGGCACAAAGGCACGGTCAATCTTAACACCGCACACCGGCAGGCTACGCAGAACGCTTAGGGAGGAGGAACCTGTACCAAAATCATCCAACCACAAGCGTACACCTAGATCTCGTAGGCCCGTTAACATGGCCATGGCCCGTTCGGGGTCTTCCCCCAAAATATTCTCGGTGATCTCCAGCACCAAACCACTGGGGGGCAGGCCGCTGGCTTTTAAAATATCAGGAATTTTATCATCTGTTGAGAGCTCACGGCAGCGGGTGCAGGTGAGGTTGACCGAGACATAAAAATCCTCAACATGGGGGTGCTCTTGCCGCCATTTAACCGCCTGTGTGCAGGCTTCGGTCAAGGTCCACTGGGTGATCTGCCCAATTAGCCCCATCTCTTCAGCAATGGGTATAAAGACCTCAGGAGAGACCGAACCCAGGGTGGGGTGGTTCCAGCGTAGAAGCGCCTCGCCCCCGGCAACCTGGCCCGTTTTTAGATCAATGATGGGCTGGTAGCACAGGGCCAGCTCCTGGTCATCCACCGCGCTGGAGAGCTCTTTTTCCAGCTCCATACGTGCCATCGCCTCAGCATGCATGTCGGGTGTGTAGAAGCGGTAGGCGTTACGGCCCTCGGTCTTGGCGCGATACATGGCAGTATCGGCATTTTTAAGCAGGTCATCCAGGTTGTCAGCATCGTCTGGGAAGATGGTAACCCCAACAGAGCCGGAGATGGTGACCTCTTGCCCCTCCAACGAAAAGGGGGTGGCCAGTTGTTCCAGAATTTGTGCAGCAACCCGTTCGGCGTGGGGGCCGCGGGCCATGTCTGGCAGGATGACGGTAAACTCATCCCCACCCAAACGGGCCACGGTATCTGACTGACGGTGGCAGGTAAGCAACCGTTGCGAGGTTACACGCAGCAGTTCATCCCCGGCGGCATGACCCAAAGTGTCGTTGACCCATTTAAAACGGTCCAGATCAATAAACATGACCGCCACACGAACATCGGTCCGTTTGGCACGCATAAGCTCCAGTTGCAAACGGTCCAGGAACAAGGCGCGGTTGGGTAAGCCGGTCAGTGCGTCATAGTTGGCTTTATGACGTATAAGCTCCTCTTGCCGTTTTTTCTCCGACACATCCCGCAGGGTGGTGACCAATAGCTCTTTATCACCGGGAAGCTGGGTGGTCAGCGCTTCAGCATGGGTAAAGGGCTTGGCTTCTGGCAGCAGCTTTAGCTCCACATGTTTAAAGACGCCAGCCGTATGCGTGTGGTTGGCGCAACTGTGTAGCCAAGCCTCCCGACAGACAGGGTCAATGCGAATGGAGATTAGATTTTCTGTCAGATCCGTGTCCACCTCAGTGCCCAACATCACACGGGCGCTGTGGTTGGCGTAGAGAATAATATCCTTATCATGAATAAGAATACCATCCGCCATGTGGTGGATAAGATGTTGACCGTCAAAAGAGAAATCCATTGAGGCAGTCCCTTATACCAAGGCCTTGCCGTTTGAACATAGTCATAGAAATGGGTATGTTGCAAACAGGGAAGGGCGTGGCTTTGTCTATTAAAAACAGATTACTGAAGGTCAATGTAACATGAACCGAGGCGTTTGAGTAGCGGTGGCCCACATGGAAGCATAAATTTGCGGCATCGTAACATGGTGCGGGGTTTGCTTGTTACAAAGGGCTGTACTTAACGTCTTGTACGACTAAGAGAAAGTATGTTCCATGTTACATCGTTTTGAATCTTGGGCAACCACCCCTCAATCGCCACTTTTGCCGCTCTCACGTATGGCGGCGGTCATGGCGTTTATGTCAGCCTTGGCTGGGTTTATTCCCTTGTGGGGAGGGTTCTTTATCGCTTTTTCCACACCGTTGATCGCCATGAGTGCAGGCCCTGCCTGGATCTTTGGGGTGGTGGTGGCGGTGATTAATGTGGTTAATCTGCAGTTCTTCTCCAAGCTCTATAAACTGGCGGCCTTCTCTGGGCTTAAGCAGGGTAATTATGAGATGATGACCATCTATGCCGGTCTGTTCCTGGCGCAGTTGTTAGCGTTGCTTGCGCTGTTTTTGCTGCAGCGGCGTCTTAAGCAAATGGCGATCTGGCCGCGGGCATAAAAAACGCCCTCTCTTAAACAGAAAGGGCGTCTGTATACAGGGGCTCTGGGGTCTTATGGATAAAAACGATCGGTAATGACCACATCGTCATAATCCAGTAGGCCACCACGGGGGCGGGCCTCCTCCACCGCCTTACCCACCACCACAAACATGCTGATCAGGTGATCGTCGGGTAGATTGATGACCTCGGCCACGGCCTCAAAATCAAACCCATCCATGGGGCAGCTGTCATAGCCCATGGCTTTGGCGGCGATCATTAAGCTCTGGGCGGCAATGCCGCATGAGCGCAACGCTTCATCCCGCTGTACGGTATCGTTATCCCGGTAAAAGCCATCAATGGCGCTTAACAGTATCTGTTGAACATCCTCTGGGGCGTGTTGCCAACAGTGTTCGGGGTAGCGTTCCCACGCCTTAAGGTCTGCACAGATTACCACCAATAAAGAGGCTTCCGTCACCTGGGCTTGGTTCCAGGAGAGCGCCTGTATCTGCTGGCGCATCTCTGTGTCCTTGACCACCACAAAACGCCAATGTTGTAGGTTAAACGCCGTGGGCGAGAGCTTGGTTAGCTCCAGCAGCTTACGTTCATCGGCTTCAGGCATGGTGTGGTTGGGGTCAAAATGTTTGACCGAACGGCGGGTCTCAAGGGCGGTTAAGGCATCCATTAAAGTACAACTCCAAACAGGATCTTAAAGAGGAGGGTTACGCGTTTTTGGCGCGTTTCATCAGAATACTGCCGGTGGCGGTATCCATCACAATCTTACGGCTCATTTCACCCCCTAAATCTTGGGCGAGAACCGGAATTTTAAATTGCCGTAGCATGTCCATGGCAACCTGAATATTACGCTCACCAACATTAAGCAAACCACTCTGATTGTTCAGCACCGCAGCACCACCAAAGACTTTGGCTTGTAGATTGCGCTTTTCACTGCCCATGATTAACAGGTTTTCCAGCAGTTTTTCGGTGGCGATGTTGCCAAATTTGGGGGAGGGCAGGCCGTCGCCGTTCCATAGGGGGAGTTTATAGTGGTTCATCCCCCCTTCACAGCGCACTTTATCCCATAGGCATATGGCCACGCAGGAACCTAAAACCGTGGTAATACGGTGGTGACCCGCTTTGGCATAGAGCGCCCCTGGCAATAAAAAATGGGTGCCAATGTTGGGGTTTGCCGCCATTAGAAGGCCTCAATCTGATCATCGAAGAACAGATCACCTTCCATACCAAAGCCATCTTCCTCTGTTCCCCCTTCCAAGGAGATTAGGTTGACCACAACGATCACCCCTGTATCCCCCTGGTTTTCCACTCGGATATCCCCCCCCATGAGATCCAGCATCGCTTTACAGATGGAGAGCCCCAAGCCGTGGCCCCGGTGCGCTTTGGTGGTGCCGCTATCAAGCTGGGTAAAGCGGTTAAAAATCTCCCGCATGGCCTCTTCTGGGATGGTTGGGCCGCTGTTGCTGAGGGTCAGCAGGGGGTCCTCTTCAGCCCCATCAAACAGTGTCAGTTCAATGGTGCCGCCCTCTTCATTAAACTCAATGGCATTGGAGATCAGGTTGCTCATGAGCAATCGGAACTTGGTGGTATCCAGGGTAAAAGGGTAGGGCTGGTTAAGCGCTTCGGGTAAGGTCACCTGTAGCCCTTTGGCCTGGATAAGATGCTCAAAGTTTTCCAGGGTATCACGAATTAAAGCGTGCAGATCTGTCGAGGAGGGCTCCAGCTCCGTCTCTCCAGCCTCTACCTCAGCGGCGGCAAAGATGTTGCGCAGCTGAAAGTCCAGATCATAGGCTTCACGAAAAATGGTGACCCCCATATTTTTCAACAGATCAGGATCCTCAATACCGCCCAGGCTCATAGCTTGGGCCATGCCGAGGATTGCCGTTAAAGGGTTGTTGATCTCATTTTTCATGTGCGAGATAAAGTGGCTTTTGAGCTGTTCTGAGCTCTCCAGCTTTTGGTTTACCTCTTCGAGCTTACGGGTTACCGTGCGAAGATCGTAGAGCGCTTTTTTGTTGGAGTCGAAACGCTGTTTCAGCTCTGAAATCAGTTCATCATCGGTCAACATAGCGCTTACCTTTTGCTAGGGCCATCCAATATGGGGTGAGATTATTGTAGTGGTTGCTGACCTGCAAAATCCAGCAGATGTTCCCCACCATTGGCAAAAAGTGGTGACCGGTGGTCAAACCGGTGTGGATCAAGCCGCTTGGCAAGCTGCTTGGCAAGCGGGTTTAGAGATCGGTGGCTGGGTGCCTTTGGGGCGTCGTTGTGAAGCAGGGGTTATTCCTGCACATTTTGGGGGTCAGCAGACCCCCACGGCCGACTATGCCCAGCGTACCGACTGGAATGTACGCGACAGTGATGCCACCTTAATTTTATGCCAGGGCCAAGCCACTGGCGGCACCCTGTATACCCAGCAGCGGGCGGACCATTATGGTAAACCCTGGATCCTGATAGACCCTTTTGCCAATACGGCTGCCGCCCAAGTGCAGGTGTGCTTGCAACAGTGGTCTGGGCGGGTGCTTAACGTAGCCGGACCCCGTGCCAGTGAAGATCCCAACATCGCCCAGGCGGTGTTGCATCTGTTCCAACAGCTGTGGGACTCCAAGCCGGGTTAAGGTCGCATAAGTGACTGTTCCAAGGTTTGCCGTTTTTCCTGCCCCACCAGTACCTCAACCAGGGTTAAGGCAAAATCCAGCGATGTGCCTGGCCCTGTCGACGTAATCACCTTGCCATCACAGACCACACCATTGGTGGGAACGGTCTCAGCCCCTTGCAATTTATCCAAAAAAGCAGGGTAGCTGGTGGCTTTTTTACCCTGCAAAATACCCGCATTGGCCAAAATAGTGGGGGCTGCGCAGATGGCCGTGGTGAACTTGCCCATGGCCACCATACGCTGGAGCATGGCGTGAATGCGCGGGTCTGCATCCAGATTGGTAGTGCCCGGTAGACCCCCAGGTAGGGCGATGAGATCAAAGGTCTCATCCTTCACCGCCTCCAGGGTGGTGTCTGGCAGCACCACCGTACCCCGGCTACAGGTGATGGCTCCTTCAACGGTGCCCGCTAAGGTACAGTCAATCTCGGCCCGTCGTAGAATATCGACAATGGTGATGGCCTCCATCTCCTCACTACCTGGGGCGATGGGAACCAAAACGCGTGGTGCCATGATCTCTCTCCTTCTTCAGGTTTTATGCGGAATACTACCTAAAGAATAGGAGTCTGCCACTCCCTATGGGTTCACGCCGGTAACACTTTTTTAAACGGCTTGACCTGAACGTGGGCATAAACACCGCCATCTACGTAAGGGTCGGCATCGGCCCAGGCTTGGGCATCGGCCAGAGCGTCAAACTGCGCCACCACCAACGAGCCGGTAAAACCAGCTTCACCGGGATCTTCGGTGTCGGTAGCGGGTAGGGGGCCCGCCAGCATCAGGCGACCTTCGGCATCCAAAGCTTTTAGACGTTCTATGTGGGCAGGGCGGGCTTTTTTGCGAAGGGGCAGGCTGTTCTCAACGTCCTGGGATACAATGGCATAGTACATCTATACAACTCCTGTTGGGTGACAAAAAAGTAGGGGGGTAAACCCGCCTATATGGTGCTGATGGTGCCCCTTTTGGGGGGGAACATAAGGGGGGTGCCCAGCGGCCTTGGGGGGCGCTTAGGACAAGGGTAACCCCAGGGCCGCGGCAACGGTGATCACGCCTGATCCGACTGTAAAAGCCGATCAAAATAGATCTGATTGGTGCCATATTTACTCTGTTCATCAATATTAAGGGCGGGGGTGATGAACTGCCCCACCATGCGCCCGTAGTGGGAGAACCAGCTGGGGTTGTAGATCAACCCTTGGGTTGCCGCCAGTAGCCACATTTCTATCACAGCATCTTCGGCCCCTTGCAGATCAAAGGCTTTGTTATGGATGGGCCCTTGGTTATCCGCTAGGAGTTGGGAGTCCCAATAGATTAAATGGGGATGGTGGGCTTGGGCATACTGCCGAAGATCCAGACTGTCCGTACATAACAGCAGGCTGTGCGGCTGGTCGGTGATGCGGGCGACAGTGTGCATTATCCGTGTATAGATCCCCTCAATTCCCAGCTCAATCAGGGCATCCCTACCTTGTCCCAGGCGCTCCCCATTACCGTGGCGAATATGCACCCCAATCACCGGCCGTGGACTAAAATGTGCCGTCTGAAAGGGCTGAATTTTTTGTGCCAGACGTGGGGCGGGCTGAATATACCTAAACAGCTCGGCCTGCCGCTCTTCTGAAGGCAAATGGTGCATGGGGCGGGTGATCAGCAGGGTCGGTTCCGGGCGGTCAATGCCCTCCAACATCGCATGGTGGTAGTCTTCAAACGGCCACTGGTCACTGTGCAAAATAGGGGTGGGCAAAGAGCTGTCGTCAAACTGCGGGGCCGCCACAAAAACCCGAATACCCTCAATCTGGTTTGGAATATGAAACAGCTGTAAAAACAGATTGATGCTTGGGTCTTGAATATAGATAGACTGTCGCCAGTCAATGATCAGATGGCGTCCAGTCTGGATGGCATAGTTCAGGGCGCAGATGACAGAAACCAGATCGCTGCCAATACCGGTCTGTTTGCGGGTAATAATAAATTTCTGCATGGGTTAAGCGTTTTCCAGATCTGGCAGATTGAAGGCATAAGTCTCAGCAACCCTGCGTATGTATGCCTGGGGCGCATTGTGTTGATTTTGCCAAACCTGATGCCCCCCGTCCACCCTCACTGGGATGGGGGTGGGTATAAATGACCATGAGAACGCTCAGGACAGGCAGAAGATAATAAACAAGAAAAATTAGTATATAAAATATTTAATGTACCTAGAAAATAATGTATTTGCCAGGATGAACCACAAGCCTGTAGCTTGATTGTCAGGTTATCACCCGCGCTATGCCCATGTTATCCACGGCTTACAGGTTGGTTAAATCCCTTCATGTTTGCGTAACCGCAGGAATATCGGTGGCGCAGCGGTTTTTTTGACGGTGGTGGTGAAATTGGTGCAGCTCCTGCTTACAGAAGTAGGCCTGTGTGCTGACCGGAATAGGGCCGTGAACATCTACAAATGCCTGCCGGATCTGTCTCTCTTTTAGAGGGGTTCAGTCAACCGTCTGTTTGGGGTGCCGCTTGGCTGCAATGGTCGTTCAAGACGAGGATATTGGAAGAGAAATGAAGACCCATTTACAACGGCTGGAGGCCGAAAGTATCCACATTATGCGAGAGGTGGCGGCCCAGTTTAAAAAGCCGGTCATGCTCTACTCCATCGGCAAAGACAGCAGTGTTATGTTGCATCTGGCCATGAAGGCATTCTATCCCTCCAAACCACCGTTTCCCCTACTGCATGTGGATACCACCTGGAAATTTCAGGAGATGATCCGGTTTCGGGATGAAACCGTAAAAAAGCTGGGGTTAGAGCTGTTGGTCCACACCAATCAAGAAGGGGTGGCGCAGGGGGTTAACCCCTTTGACCATGGTTCGTCGGTCTATACAGATATTATGAAAACCCAAAGTTTAAAACAGGCTTTGGATAAATATGGGTTTGATGCCGCCTTTGGTGGCGCGCGCCGGGATGAAGAGAAGAGCCGGGCCAAAGAGCGGATCTTCTCCTTCCGTACCCGCACCCATCGCTGGGACCCCAAAAACCAGCGCCCTGAGTTGTGGAATCTCTATAACGGCCGCATTGCTAAGGATGAGAGCATCCGCGTTTTTCCGCTCTCCAATTGGACAGAGCTGGATATTTGGCAATACATCCACCAGGAGCAGATCCCGGTGGTGCCGCTCTATTTTGCCCAGTCCCGCCCGGTGGTGGAACGGGATGGCACCTTGGTGATGGTGGATGATGGGCGCATACCCTTGCAGCCTGGTGAGACACCGCAGATGAAGTCGGTACGTTTTCGTACCCTGGGGTGTTACCCGCTAACCGGGGCCATTGAGAGTGAGACCACCGATCTGGCTGGCGTGGTGGGGGAGATGATGTTGGCCAAGACATCGGAGCGGGAAGGGCGTGTCATTGATCATGATGGGGGCGCCTCTATGGAAGAGAAAAAGCAGGAGGGGTATTTCTAATGGGTGACCATGCAAGTATAGCTAAGCAGTTTGATCTGGATCGCTTTGTTCATGAGCAAAATCAAAAGGACCTGCTGCGTTTTATCACCTGTGGATCGGTGGATGATGGTAAATCAACCCTGTTGGGGCGGCTGCTCTATGACAGTAAGCGGGTCTTTGATGATCAGCTGAGTAGTCTGGAGAGTGACTCTGGCCGTTTTGGTACCACCGGCTCCGGTAACCTGGATCTGGCGCTGTTGGTCGATGGTCTGGCCGCCGAGCGTGAGCAGGGCATTACCATTGATGTTGCCTACCGATTTTTTGCCACCGATCAGCGTAAGTTTATTGTGGCGGACTCTCCAGGGCACGAGCAGTACACCCGTAACATGGCCACCGCCGCATCAACCGCAGAGCTGGCGGTTATTTTGGTGGATGCCTCTAAGGGGTTGATGACCCAAACCCGCCGTCACAGTTTTATCGCCGCTTTAATGGGGATTAAAACGGTGGTGTTGGCGGTGAATAAAATGGATCTGGTGGCCTACAGCCAGGAGAAGTTTGAGGCCATTGTTGAAGCCTACCGACCCTTTGCGGAGGGGTTGGGTATTGGGCATGTAGAGGCCATACCCCTCTCTGCCCTGGTGGGGGAGAATGTGGTGACGCCTTCGGCTAAGCTGCCCTGGTATACCGGTGGCCCGCTGTTGAGTTATCTGGAGTCGGTACATCTGCGTCAGAGCAATGATCAAGGTCCATTCCGCATGCCGGTACAGTGGGTGAACCGCCCCAATGCTGAGTTTCGGGGGTTTTCCGGTACCATAACGGGGGGGACGGTCAAAGCGGGCGATGATGTGGCGATCCTACCCTCTGGGGTGAGCAGTCGTGTGGAACGGATTGTGACCATGGATGGTGATCTGCCCCAGGCGGGACATGGAGAGGCGGTCACCTTGGTGTTGAGGGATGAGGTGGATGTCTCCCGTGGGGATGTGATCGCCCAGGCGCAGTCCCGACCGGAGGTAACCGATCAGTTCGCCGCCCACCTGATCTGGATGAGTGAAGATCAGCTGCTGCCGGGTCGTTCCTACCAGCTGCGTATGGGCACCGCTGCGGTGCGGGCGCAGATTACCAAGATCAAGCATAAAATTAATATCAATACCAGCGAGCATATGGCTGCGGAGCATCTGTCACTCAACGATGTGGCGGTGTGTAATGTGGCGTTGGATCACCCGCTGCCGTTTGATCGTTATCAAGAGAGCCGCGAGCTGGGCAGCTTTGTGTTGGTGGACCGTATAACCAACGCCACCGTCGGCTGTGGCATGGTGGACTTTGCCCTGCGGCGGGCGGCCAATATTCACCAGCACGCCATGAAGGTGGATAAGCATGCCCGGGCCAAGGCCAACACCCAGCATCCTTGTGTGTTGTGGTTTACCGGTTTGTCGGGTTCGGGTAAGTCCACGGTGGCTGACCTGGTGGAGCAGAAGCTCTACCGCATGAACCAACGCACCATGTGCCTGGATGGCGATAATGTACGCCATGGTCTAAACCGGGATCTGGGCTTTAAGGATGAAGACCGTGTGGAGAACATCCGCCGTATTGCCGAGGTCTCCAAGCTGATGGTCGAGGCGGGGCTGATTGTCTGTGTCAGCTTTATCTCGCCGTTCCGTAACGAGCGGCGCATGGCCCGTGAGTTGATGGAGGAGGGGGAGTTCTTTGAGGTGTTTGTGGATGCCTCTCTGGAAGTGTGTGAGCAGCGTGACCCCAAAGGGCTGTACAAAAAGGCCCGCTTGGGTGAAATCCCCAACTTTACCGGCATTAGCAGCCCTTATGAGGCGCCAGATAACCCCGACCTGCATTTGGCGGCAGGGGATGAAACCCCGGAGAATCTGGCCAATCAGGTGGTGGCCTTTTTGCAACGGCAAGGTGTGCTCTGACCGTTGGCACGCATGGATGAGTGGCATAAAGAGAGAGGGGCTATTGCGGCCCCTCTTTTTTTTATGGGTGGTCGGTAAAAAAAGTGGTTACAAACGCTAGGCGTCGTGAATGAACCTGTTTACCATGGGGGGGTCTAAACGTGAGGTGAGATGGCGAGCAGCCTGGAGAGTATGATGCGATATCTGATGATAGGGGTGATGGCGCTCATGGTATGGGGGGCGACCCCAAGCTGGGCCCATGATCAAACACGGATCTACAGCTTTGGGGTGGTGCCTCAGTTCGAGCCACGTAAGCTGGCGGCCATTTGGCGCCCCATTCTCACCGAGGTGGAGAAGCTGACCGGGTTGCATCTGCATATGACCGGATCCCCCGATATTAATGAATTTGAACGGGGTTTTTTGCGTGGGGATTTTGATTTTGCCTACATGAACCCCTACCACGCCGTGTTGGCGGCCAAGCATCAGGGCTATTTGCCGATCCTGCGCGACCATGGCCGCAAACTCTCAGGTGTGTTGGTGGTGGCAAAAGATAGCCCCATCACCCATATTAAAGAGCTACAGGGGCAGACCATCGCCTTTCCTTCCCCCAATGCCCTGGGGGCTTCCCTGTTAATGCGCTATGAACTGGCCGAGCAGCATGGGTTAACGGTTGAACCGCTTTATGTCAAAACGCACTCTTCGGTCTATTTACATGTGGCCTTGGGGCAGGCGGTCGCGGGTGGGGGTGTGCTGGGTACATTAAAACGTCAAAAGCCCGCGGTGAAGTCTCGGTTAAAGGTGTTTTATACCACCCGTAAAATGCCCCCTCATCCCATCACCGCCCATAAGCGCATTTCCCCTAAGGTGCGTCAGCAGATACAGCAGGCTTTTTTAAAACTGGGGCAGAGCAAAAAAGGCCAAGCAATGTTGGCCAATATTCCGATGAAGCGTATGGGCGTAGCCGCTCAAAAAGATTATGCTGTTTTGAACGATTGGCAGTTGGAGCATTATTATGTGGCAGCACAATAAATGACAAAACCCTTTCTATCCTTACGTTTGCGTATGGCCCTGGTGGTGCTGTTGTTTGTGATCAGCTTTAGCGCCTACCTGCTGATCTATTGGCAACCACAACATGAGCAGCAGGTTGAAGCCCGCCTACAGGCACAGACGCAGAGCCAGCTCTCCATCGCCAGTGAAGCGATGTTGCCCTACCTTATTCAAAATCAAATGGCCACCATCCATGAGGTGTTGGACGCTTTTTTAGCCCAAAATCCTCAGTGGCACAGTCTGCTTTTGCATAACAGCCGGGGGGAGGTGATCTACCCGCTGTTTATCCAAGCCGCCACAGCCAAACCAGCCCTGCAGCGCTTTGAGCAGGTCATTACACTGCGGGGTGAGAAACTGGGCACGCTGCTGTTGACTGTGGATTTTGAACCGGACTTTAACCGTTTACATGGGGAGCATCGGCAGCTTTTAGGGTCGCTTATTTTTGCGGTGGTGGTATTGGGCGCGTTACTGGAGCTGGTGTTGGAGCGTGCGGTGCGGCGACCCTTGAAGGGGTTGGTGCTGGCCACCGAAGAGTTGGCAGATGGTGCCTACCACAGCCCGCTGCCCCATGCTGGGCAGGATGAGCTGGGTCGTATGGTGCAGAGCTTTGAACGCATGCGCCAGGTGATCCATGACAACCACTCTGCCTTGGTGGAGGCCAAACAGCAGGCCGAGGCGGCCAGTCTGGCCAAAAGTGAATTTTTAGCCACCATGAGTCATGAAATCCGCACCCCCATGAATGCCATTATCGGTATGTCGGAGCTGCTGGATCATACCGATCTGTCGGGTGAGCAGAAGCACTATGTGACGGTGTTTCAGCGGGCGGGTGAAAACCTGCTGGATCTGATCAACGATATTCTGGATCTCTCTAAAGTGGAAGCGGGGCAGTTTGATCTGGATACGGCCCCCTTTGATCTGCATGAGCTGGTTCAAGGGGTTGCGGAGATCTTTGAACCCCGAGCAAAAACCAAGGACGTTGCCCTCTCCTATACCCTGGATGAACAGATTCCACGCTTGATGATGGGGGACCCCAAACGGTTACGGCAGGTGTTGGTCAACCTGCTGAGCAATGCGGTGAAGTTTACCCAGCGTGGCCGCATTACCCTACAGCTCTCGACGGAAGAGCATGGGTTGGACCATGCGTTGGTGTGTTTTCATGTGCACGATAGCGGTAGTGGTATTCCTGAAGACCAGCTGGAAAGGATTTTTGAGCCGTTTAGTCAGGTCGATGCCTCCAGCACCCGTAGCCATGGGGGCAGTGGCTTGGGGTTGGCCATTAGTCAGCGGTTGGTGCAACTGATGGGGGGGGTGCTCAGGGTGGCCAGTTCTGTGGGGGAAGGTTCCGACTTCTCTTTTACCTTAAATCTGCGTCACGCCTTTACTGAGCCGGAACCCTCCAGGTGGGATGAACAGGGCATGGTGTTTGATGGAACCCGCATACTTTTGATGGACGATAACCCGGCCAACCTGGAGGTGTTTACCGCCATGTTGAGCCAGGCTGGTTGCAGGGTAACCGCCGTTGAGAACTCGGCCCATGGGTGGATTGCCCTACACCAGGCCCAGCAGGAGCAAGATCCCTTTCAGGTTCTGCTCTCCGACTATCACATGCCCATGGTCGATGGGGTGCAGGCCATTGATGTGGTGCGGGAAGATGCGACCTTAAGGGAGCTGCCGACCATTCTGTTAAGCTCGGATGATGGCGCTGAGGTCATGCAAAAAGTACGTATGCGGGGGTTGCGGGCGTTGGTCAAGCCGGTCAAGCGGCGGCAGCTGCTCCAGGTGGTGCGGGAGGTGTTGGATACCCCGCCCCCGGTTCTCTCCTTGCAGGGTGGGCGCATTCTGCTGGCGGAGGATTTTGAAGATAATGTCTTGTTGATGAAGGCTTATCTTAAAGACAGTGCATATGTGGTGGAGGTGGTCTCCGATGGTGAGCAGGCTGTTGACCTGTTTAAGCGGCACCCCTTTGATCTGGTGTTGATGGATCTGCAAATGCCCCTTATGGATGGCTATGAGGCGGTCAGGCAGATACGCCAATGGGAGCAGGATGAAGGGCGTGACGCCACCCCCATTTTGGCGCTCACCGCCTTTGCGCTGGACGGTGACCGACAAAAAAGCCTACAGGTGGGGTGTGATGGTCACCTGACTAAGCCCATTAAAAAGCAAGATCTTCTGCACGCCATTACCCGCAATATTCGCTCTTCTTAGCGTATAAAAGGGTGGTGTGCCATCGTGGGGAAGGTCGGGGCACGGTTAGGGGGGCAGGGCGTGCGGCTTGGGGGCGCGGCACCTGTGTGTGGGGAGGGGGCTAAGCCGACAGCGCCCAGCTTTTGCGCCGTGCGGCCCAGTGCATGAGCGCGGCCACAACCGTTTGGTAGGCACGGGTGACCTCCTCGGTGGCCAAACCGCTCATCTGGATCTCTTCGTAGAGGTCGGTAATGGCCTTAGCAGCTCCTTTCTAAGGGGTCGGTCACTCTCCATAATGGCTTGGGCGAGACCCCTGAGCTTGGGCGCTTCTTCTCCCTCACAGCCTGCCAACCGAAAAAAGGCGGTCTCCACCGGGGGTTCAGGTGGGTAGGACCAAAGTGCCCCGCCGCAGCGTCGTCTCATCTTATGGTCTCCCCTGTTGTGTACCCATTTTCACACCATCGCTTGGCCATGTTTTTGTACGGTTCCGGCTTACACTCTCTTGCTCTCTCTTAACGCGATACGCCGCCTGGGGCGGACAATCGACCCTTCCTCCATAATGGGGCTGAGTGGTGTTGCCGATCGAGCGCCGACACGCCAACCCGCTTTGTGAGGGGGCGCTGTGCATCACCGGTTGGGTGTGGCGGCAGGCGGGTTTTACGATCCCGGTGCCCCGTGGTGGCACTTTATGCACACAGAAAAGCTAACCCTTAAACGGGTTGGGGATCTAGGGTTTGGGTGTTTAAAGCGCTTTAAAGGTGTGGCACAACATAATAATGAGCATGGTGTGTGGGGGGTGCGCTCATCTTTATGTTGTAACCCGGGTGTGGTCGATGCGGTTTTGGCCTGTTTTTTGGCCTGTTTTTAGGGGCGCGTTGGGTGGAATGCTCGGTGCCGAGGCCCTTCCTTGCGAATCCGGTTTATGCATGGGTAGTAAATATGGTATAAAGCGGGGTTTTAGCCAAACATGGGAACCGCCCACCCGCATGTGTCGTTACCCCGGTAATGGCCTGGAGCTATGGGATATCCAGCCTCTGTTTACAGATCCTCTGTACAGGGTGCCAACGGAAGCAAATGCTGTGGAAGAGAATATACAAAAAACCTTCGAGGCCATCGGTGAAAAACTGGCACTGCTCAAAGGACATTTAAACTATGAGCAGGGCAAAGAGCGCCTGAGTGAGCTTGAGTCCCTGGCCCAGGATCCCGATCTGTGGGGGGATGCCGATCGCGCCAAAAAAGTGATGACCGAAAAAAACCGCCTGGAAAAAACCATCGGTGAGTGGGATGCGCTGGATACCGAAACCAGTGATGCCCGTGATCTGCTGGAGATGGCCCAGGAAGAGGGTGATAAGGATATGGTTGCCGAGGTGACCGCCCAGGTGACGGAAATCCTGACCCGCTTAGAGGGGCTGGAACTGGCCCGTATGCTCTCTGGTGAAGCGGATGGCAACAACTGCTTTATTGAGATCCATCCCGGCGCGGGGGGGACCGAGTCCCAGGATTGGGCCTCCATTTTGCTGCGCATGTACCTTCGCTACTGTGAAAAATCCGGCTTTAAAACCGAAGAGATCGATTATCAGGCCGGGGATGAAGCGGGCATTAAATCGGTCACCATTAAGGTGGAAGGGGAGTTTGCCTACGGTTATCTAAAGGTCGAGAGTGGGGTGCACCGGCTGGTTCGCATCAGTCCTTTCGACTCTTCAGCCCGTCGCCATACCTCGTTTACTTCCGTCAATATCTACCCGGAGATCGATGACTCTATTGAGGTGGAGATTCTGGATAAGGATCTGCGGGTGGACACCTTCCGGGCCTCTGGGGCTGGTGGTCAGCACGTGAACAAAACCGATTCGGCCATTCGTTTAACCCACCAACCCACCGGTATTGTGGTGCAGTGTCAAAGTGGCCGTTCCCAACATAGAAACCGTGATGAAGCGATGAAAATGTTGCGGGCACGTCTCTTTCAGTTAGAGATGGAAAAACGCGCCGAAGCTGCCCAAGCCGCAGCCGATGCCAAAAGTGACATCGCCTGGGGGCACCAAATTCGCTCCTATGTGCTGGCCCCTTACCGCCTGGTTAAAGATCTGCGTACCAACTATGAAACGGGTAATACCGATGCGGTGTTGGATGGCGGGCTGGATGGCTTTATTAAAGCCGCCCTGTCTCAGCGCATTGGTGGCGGCGACAACGCCTAGGCTTTTTTAAACCGGCCCACACTGGGGCGGGAAGGTCGGCTGATCGGCAGCCCCCTTTAAACCGTTATCATCCTCTGGATGATTATGATCGACGTACAAACGGGAAAAAAACAGATGTCCCAACAGGAAGAGAACCAACAGATTGCCGCCCGTAAAGTTAAGCTTGAGGCCATCCGAGAGGCTGGGGTTAATCCCTATCCCACCGGCTTTAAGCCTGAGGTGGATCTAAAAACTGTGAGCGAAGCCCACGGTAATGAGACCGACCCCGAGACACTGGAGCGGGTGAAGGTCAAGATCGCTGGCCGCATTATGCTGCTGCGTAATTTTGGTAAACTTACCTTCGCCACGGTGCAGGATGAGAGTGGCCGTCTACAGATCAGCGGACAGCGGGACATCATTGGTGCCGATCTCTATAAAGGGGTCTTCCGCAAGATTGAGGTGGGGGATATCCTGGGTGTGGAGGGGTATCTGTTCCGCACCAAGGTGGGCGAACTGACGGTGCAGGTGGAGAAGTTTGAACTGCTCTCCAAAGCGGTCCGCCCCCTGCCTGAGAAGTTTCATGGCCTGGAGGATATGGAGACCCGCTACCGCCAGCGCTATGTGGACCTGATTGTGAATACAGAGGTGCGGGATATCTTTAAAACCCGCAGCCGGGTGATTAGCCGTATCCGCCAGTTTATGGAGTCGCGTGGTTTTCTGGAGGTTGAAACCCCCATGATGCACCCCATCCCTGGTGGGGCCACGGCCCGTCCCTTTGTGACCCACCACAATGCGCTGGATACCGAGCTCTATCTACGTATTGCACCTGAGCTCTACCTGAAGCGTTTGATCGTGGGTGGCTTTGAACGGGTGTTTGAGATCAACCGTAACTTCCGTAATGAGGGGCTCTCTCCCCGGCACAATCCAGAATTTACCATGATGGAGTTCTACCAGGCCTATACCGACTATCAGGAGCTGATGGCGTTTACCGAAGCCCTGGTGCAGGATGTGGTCAAGGATGTCAATGAGGGTGAGCTGGAGGTAACGTACCAGGAGCAGACCCTGGACTTCTCCGGTCCCTGGGCCCGTTTGACCCCCGCAGAGGCGATCATTCAATATATGGAGGCCGACGCCTCCCGTATTACCGAGCGTGCCTACCTGGAGAGCTTGGCCAAATCCTTGGGGATTGAGCCAGACGCCAATTGGGATGATGGCATGCTGTTGCTCAATGTCTTTGAAGAGGGTGTTGAGCATAAATTGATGCAACCGACCTTTATTATTGATTATCCCATCTCGGTGTCACCACTCTCCCGTCGTAGTGATGATAACCCTGATATTGCAGAGCGTTTTGAGCTGTTTATTGCCGGTCGTGAGATCGCCAATGCCTTCTCAGAGCTTAACGATCCTGCCGATCAGGCCAGCCGTTTTCAAAAACAGGTGGAAGCCAAGGATGCCGGGGATGTCGAGGCTATGCATTTTGATGCCGACTACATCCGTGCCCTGGAGTATGGCATGCCCCCGACCGGTGGTGAGGGTATTGGCATTGACCGTTTGGTCATGCTGTTGACCGACGCGGCCAATATTCGTGAAGTACTGCTCTTTCCGCAAATGAAGCGGGAAGCGTAACCACGACCAACAGGAGCGGCCATGTTCAGCACCTTTGAGTGGCGTGTGGGGTTGCGCTATCTGCGGGCCAAACGCAGCCAACGTTTTATCAGCGCCATTACCGGGCTATCGGTAGCCGGTATTGCCCTGGGTGTGGCGGCGCTGATTGTGGTGCTGGCGGTGATGACCGGCTTTAAGGAGGAGCTGCAACGGCAAATCCTTGGGGTGATCAGTCATGTGGTGGTGCAGTCCTACGGTGGTAAAATGGGGGATGTCGATGCCGTGCTCAAGCGGGTAGAGGCCACCCCGAATGTGGTGGCTGCTTCCCCCTTTATTTTGGCCAACGCCTTGGTCTATAGCGGTGGGCAGGCCTACGGCATTGCGGTGCGTGGGGTTGACCTAACGCGGGAAAAAAAGGTCTCCAACCTGCACGCCAATATGGTGCGCGGGCAGATCGAGGCCATGTCGGGCTTTGGCATTGTGTTAGGGCAGTCGCTGGCCAATAACCTGGGGGTAGGCTTGAATGACCGGGTCACGGTCATGGTGCCCAAAGGCAACGTGACCCCCGCCGGTACCGTGCCCCGGGTTAAGCGGTTTCGGGTGGTGGGTATATTTAATGCCGGTATGCATGAGTATGACAGTAACCTGGCCTATATCCACTTAAGAGACGCCCAAAAACTGCTACGCTTTGGCGACAAAGTGACCGGTATTGAGGTTAAAACCCCCCATGCTGATTTGGCCATGGGGGTGCGCCGAGATTTGGAAAAACGTCTGGCTGGCCCCTATTGGATCCGGGACTGGATGCAGATGAACCGTAACTTCTTCAATGCCATTAAGCTGGAGAAGGCCACCATGTTTGTGATCCTCTCCCTGGTGGTGTTGGTTGCAGCCTTTAACATTATCAGTTCGTTGATTATGGTGGTGATGGAGAAGGGTAAGGATATTGCGATCTTAAAGACCATGGGGGCCCGTGGGCGCTCGATTATGGCGATCTTTATGATCAACGGCGGGATTATTGGTGTGGGGGGGACCATGGCTGGTTTGGGCTTTGGTCTGCTGCTGGCTAAAAATCTGGAAGCCACCCTTGGTTGGATCGAAAAAACCTTCGGTATTCAGATCTTACATGGGGATGTCTACTACATTGATAAACTCCCCTCTAAGGTGCTGACATCGGATCTGATCTGGATCACCATTATCTCTTTGAGCATCAGCTTGCTTTCGACACTCTATCCCGCTTGGCGGGCGTCCCGTGTGGATCCGGTGGAGGCCCTGCGCTATGAGTGAGCCCTCTTCTATTTTATTAAAAGCCCAAGCACTGACCCGTGGTTTTAAAACCGAAGGGGGCATGGTTGAGGTGCTTAAAGGGGTGGACTTAACCTTGGACCGGGGTGAGGTGGTGGCCCTGCTGGGTCAGTCGGGTGCGGGTAAAAGTACCTTAATTCAGATCTTGGGTACCCTGGACCGTCCCAGCTCAGGTCAGGTGACCATGGATGGCGTGGATCTGTTTGCCCTCTCCCGTGGCAAACTGGCCCGCTGGCGCAACGAGAATATCGCCTTTGTCTATCAGCAGCACCGCCTGTTGCCGGAATTTGATGCCCTGGAAAATGTCATGATGCCGTTGATGATCCGTCGTATGGAACGGACCCAGGCGGTGGAACAAGCGACGGCGGTTCTGGAGCGGGTGGGGTTGAGGCACCGGATTACCCATCGTCCGGGTCAGCTCTCCGGTGGGGAGCAACAGCGGGTGGCCATCGCCCGTGCTTTGGTGGGGGAGCCCAAGCTGCTGCTGGCCGATGAACCCACAGGTAACCTGGATACGCACACCTCGGATGCCATCTATGATCTGCTGATGGCGCTCAACCAAGAGCAGGACCTGACCCTACTGATGGTAACCCACAACCCGGATCTGGCCGCCCGCATGGGACGCCGCCTGCGTATGCAGGATGGCACCATTGTGGATGGGGATGCCGCTTAGGAGAGCCCTGTGTCAGAGCACGCTCCATCCAGGCAGGAAGTGCAGCTAGCCACGCGGTTTCAGCAGCTACGGCTTGATTTTATAGCAGAAATTCCCTCCCTGTGTCGTGATCTGGATCTACTGGTGGCCGCCCCGACGGATGTGGATCGGCAACGACGCTGGCACTGTGCCCAGTGGCATGCCCGTTTGCAGGGGGTGGTGGGCAGTTGCGCGACCTTTGAGTGCCGTACGCTGCGGGACTTGGCTCAGGACGCTGGTAACCTCCTGCAAAAACTCAGCCGTCAAGATATCTCTATGGAGGACGCCCTGGCTATGCGTCAGGAGCTGCGAGAGGTGCTGGCGGAGCTTAGTGAGAGTGCCCAAGCCAAATTGGCGCATCAAGAGACGGTGGAACTGCCGCGGGATTATGGGCTGTTTTTGCAAGAGGAGGTGCTCTCCCACACGGTGTTGGCTTTCTCTCAAGACACCACCATGCTGGCGGAGCTAAGTGGTTTTTTAAAGAGCAAAGGGTACCGCCTGGTGCCCATGCCCAGCTATCAAGCACTGCGTGATGAGGTGTTAAAATCCTCGGCAGCGGCGGTGTTGGTGGATCTGGAAGCCATGGCTGCGCGGGTGGATGAAGGGACCATTCCCGGCTTGATGTGCCAGGAAGAGCAGATGCCTATGCCGCTGCTGGTCTTGGGCGGTAGCGATAATATGGACCACCGTCTCTGTGCCGTGCGCCTGGGCAGTACCGCGTTCCGGGCCCGACCCATTGCGGCGGATGAACTGGCCCGCCAATTAATTGCCCACCATCAACGCCACAACCATGCCCAGCGCGCCCGCGTGCTGATTATGGATGACAATGAACCCCTGGGGCAGTTCTACCAGTCTCTGTTAGAGATGGTGGAGATGGAGGTGGTCTACATTCGTGAGGCCGAAGAGCTGCTACCGGCCATTCAGCGCTTTAAGCCAGAGGTCCTGTTGTTGGATCTGTATATGCCCGACGCCAACGGCTTGGAGATTGCGGCGGTGGTGCGACAGAGCGAAACCTATTCGCAACTGCCCATTTTGCTGATGGTTGAGAACAATGCCGGGCGGCGGCTGCTGGATCAGACCAAGGAGAGCGAGAGCTTTTTGATCAAACCGGTGCAGCCGGGGTTGATGGTCCGTGCGGTGGTGGAGCGGGTACGCCAGCGGCGGCAGACGGTGGGCCGGGTGGAGTATATGCGTTCGGCCCTGCATGAGCTGGAGCAGCTGCAGCTGGCCTTGAACCAACACGCCATTGTCAGTGTCACCGACCATGACGGCAACATTACCTTTGTGAACCAAAAGTTCTGTGAGACCAGCGGTTATACCCCCAGTGAGCTCATTGGCCAAAACCACCGTATGCTGAAGTCTGATCATCACTCCGCCTCTTTTTATAAAGAGATGTGGGATACCATCAGCGCGGGTCAAACTTGGCATGGTCAGGTCAAAAATCGCCGTAAGAACGGATCCACCTACTGGGTGTCCGCCACCATCGTACCGTTTATGGATACCGACGGTACCCCGCGGGAGTTTATCTCTGTGCGGACCGATGTAACGGCGCAAAAGGCAGCCCAAGAGCGCTATATGGCGTCGGAACAGCGGCTACAGGCGATCTTGGATAATACCCGTGAAGGGGTGGTCGTCATGGAGGCCTCGGGGAGCATTGAAATGCTCAACCCGGCGGCGGCCGGTATGTTTGGCTACACCCTGGCGGAGATGGAACAGCCTACCATTCAGTGGTTATTGCCCGACTTTCCACTGGAAGATGCCCTGCACGATGCCCTGCACGATGCCCCGGCCCCAGTGGCAGGGGAGGATCCACACCGGGCCAGCCTCTACCGGGAGCTGTCGGCCAGCCGGGCGGATGGCCGCACCCTGCAGGTTGGGGTTTCGGCCAGCAGTTTTCACTTAGAAGAGCGGGCGTTTTGTGTGGCGGTGGTGCGGGATATCACCGCCCGTAAGATGGAAGAGGTTGAGCTGAAGCAGGCCAAAGAGAGCGCCGAGCGGGCCAACGAGGCCAAAACACGCTTTCTCTCCAGTATGAGCCATGAGCTGCGCACGCCGATGAATGCGATTTTGGGCTTTGCACAGGTGATGCAGTCCGACCCCAACGAGCCGTTAACGGAGTCTCAACGGGAGTGTACGCGGGAGATCATTCAGGCGGGTGGACACCTGCTGGAGTTGATTAACGATGTTCTGGACCTGGCCAAGATTGAAGAGAATAAGGTGGGTCTAAAGGTTGGACCGGTGCATGTGCAGGAGGTGATTCGTGAGGCCATTGCCCTGGTCACCCCCATGGCCAACCGCAAAGGGGTACGGTTGCGGCATAACTTGAAAAGAGGGCTGTGTGACCGTTGTGATGTACTGGCCGACCGCACCCGTTTAAAACAGATTTTGATCAACCTGGCCAGCAATGGTGTGAAGTACAACCATGAGGGCGGGGTGGTGGAGCTCTCCTGTCGCTTGGATGCACTGGGTAAGGCCCGGATTGAGGTTCAAGATAGTGGTATGGGCATACCCAAGGATCAGCAAGCCCGGATCTTTGAGCCGTTCCACCGCTTGATTGAGGATGGCACCATTGAGGGGACCGGCATCGGTCTATCCATTGTCAGCCGTCTGGTGGAGGCCATGGGGGGCGCCCTGGGGTTGGAGAGTAAGGTGGGGCAGGGTAGTACCTTTTGGTTTACCCTCCCCAAAAGTGGGGATGTCTGTGAGCTCTCCAGCCAGGTGTTGGATGAAGCGGCCCAAGCGCCACAACCCAAGGTGGTGCTCTATCTGGAAAACAACCCTGTTGATCTCCAGCTGATGTCGGTCTTGATGCGCCGGTATGACTATCTGCGTATGGACCCGGTGAGTGATGTGGATGTGGCTAAAATGCAACTGTTACAGGGGGGGGTGGATCTGTTGTTGGTGAACGTGGGGGGCTTTCGTGCACAGATGCCCGATCTGTTTGATCAACTACAGCTTGACCCGATGCTACGCAGCACCCCGGTCATTGCCATTAGTGCCGATGATGAAGTTGAGAGCGGCGCGCAGGATTTAGCCGGTTATCACCGTTTTATGCAAAAGCCTTTGGATCTGGAGCAGCTGATTGCCCAGATCCGTCTGTTGTTGGATCTTGAACCCCAGGAAGAGATGTAACCCATGCTGGATATTAATAGCATTATTCAAAACGTACTCATCTGGGCACCGGGTATTCTCTTAGCGATCACCCTGCATGAGTGGGCCCATGGGTATGCGGCCAGCCGTTTTGGTGACCATACCGCAGCCATGATGGGGCGGTTGAGCTTAAACCCCCTGGTGCATATTGATCTCATGTGGACCATTGTGATTCCCGTGGGTATTTTAATCTTCTCCATGGTGACCATGGGCCAACCTTTTGCCTTTGGTGGCGCTAAGCCGGTACCGGTGAACCCACGCAACTTCCATGGCTCTCTGCGGGTGGCTATGTTCTGGGTGGCGTTGGCGGGTCCGTTAATGAACCTGGTTCTGGCGGTGGTGGCGGCGCTGCTGCTGCATGGTGCGGGGTTAATGCCCGACTTCTTCGCAACCCCTGTGGCGCTCATGCTGCTGGCGATGTTGAAGATGAATGTCATCTTGGCGGTGTTTAATCTGCTGCCCATGCCGCCGCTGGATGGGGGGCGTATTGCCGTCGCGGTGCTGCCCCACCCATGGGATATGCGCTGGGCGGGGTTGGAGCGCTGGGGCATCATTATTGTTATGGTCTTGGCTTTTTCTGGTCTGCTGGGGCAGATCCTGGGTCCCATGATGTCTATGGTGACCCATGCGGTGGCCAGTGTGACCGGTTTGATCTAAATTGTTGCCAGAGGCTGGGCGCTTAAGGTGTACCATCCCTCCGGTTTTTTGTTGGTGTTTAGGAGAGTTTTTGTGTCTGATCCATCCCTTCGTCCTGTGGTGTTCAGTGGTGCGCAGCCTACCGGTCAATTGACCCTGGGCAACTATCTGGGGGCGCTGCGGCAGTGGATTGCCCTGCAAGAGGATCACGAGTGTATCTTCTGTGTGGTGGATCTGCATGCGTTGACGGTGCGTCAAGACCCCAAAGAGCTGACCGAGGCGATCTACTCTCTGGCGGCGCTCTATCTGGCGTGTGGTATTGACCCGGAGCGCAGCACCATTTTTGTGCAGAGCCATGTTCCGGCCCACTCTGAGCTGGCTTGGTTGCTCAACACCTATACGCAAATGGGTGAACTGGAGCGTATGACCCAGTTTAAGGACAAATCCCAACGTCATAAAAATAACATTAATGCCGGTCTGTTCACCTACCCGGTGTTGATGGCGGCAGATATTCTGCTCTATGGTTCTGAGCGGGTGCCGGTGGGGGAGGATCAAAAGCAGCATCTGGAGCTGTCGCGGGATGTGGCCATGCGCTTTAACAACATCTATGGCGATACCCTGGTGGTGCCTGAGCCGATGATCCCCAAGGGGGGGGCACGGGTGAAGGATCTGCAGGATCCCACCAAAAAAATGTCCAAAACTGCCGAGTCTGATTTGGCCAAAGTGATGTTGTTGGATGACAGCAAGCGCATCATTAAAAAATTCAAAAAAGCGGTGACCGATAATGAGGCCACCATTCGCTTTGATGAAGCGGCCCAGCCCGGTGTGGCCAATCTGTTGAACATCTATACCGCCCTGACCGGCAAAAGTATGGATGACGCGTTAAGCCACTTTGATCATAATATGTATGGTAAACTTAAAGTGGAGACCGCCGAAGCGGTGGTTGAGGTGCTTGAGCCCATCCGTACCCGGTATGAAGAGATCATTGAAGATCGGCCTTATCTTCAAGAAGTGTTGGCGCAAGGTGCTGAAAAAGCCCGTGCCCGTGCCGAGGTGTATATGCGCAAGGTGCAAGAGGCTATTGGCCTGCCTTTGGACACCCACCGTTTTCGTTAAGCAAAAAAGGTTTGGTCGTCTGCGGCTGGCCCTCTATCCTTAAAGCATCATATTCCACCAAGGGTCAGTACTCGGTTATGTGTACTGACCCTTGGTGTCTATTGGGTTGGATCCCCTTTGTCCAGGGCTGCGGCACCGCTTACGCGGGGGCCAGCGGTTTGGTTAAGGTGATCTTTAGTGTTGGTCTACTTTGTTACGGTACATGTGGTTAGGAAAATACGATGAGTCAAGCTAAGAGCCGCCGGAAAACGCGCACCAGTAGCTGCAGCAGTGGGGCTTGCTCGACCAAATCTGGTCCCAACCGTAGCAACCGTAAAAAGTCGACGGTGCACAAGGGTAAAGGTTCACCAGAGTCTAAGCGTAAACCCAGCAGCCCGGCGGCCTCCAAGGGGCAGCCCGGCTCGCGGACGGCCAAACATGCTGGTGGTCGAAAAGCACCCGCTAAGTCCACGGCCCGTCAAGAGGGGGGCTCTGGCCAAGATGCCCGTCGTCCCTCCCGTCCTGCCCGCCCTTACCGGGCGGCCAAGGTGATGGATGATGGGGAGAGTGAGCGCCCTGGCCGAGGTGGTCGCGGCGGCGAGCGCGGTGGTTCCAGTTATGCGGACAGCCGAGGTGGTCGCGGTGGCGAGCGCGGTGGTTCCGGTTATTCGGACAGCCGAGGCGGTCGCGGTGGCGAGGGTCGTTCAGATCGAGGCGGTCGTGGCGGTGAGCGCAGTGGTTCCGGTTATTCAGACAGCCGAGGCGGTCGTGGCGGTGAGGGTCGTTCGGATCGAGGCGGTCGCGGCGGTGAGCGTGGCGGTTCCGGTTATTCGGACAGCCGAGGTGGTCGCGGTGGCGAGGGTCGTTCGGATCGAGGCGGTCGCGGCGGTGAGCGCGGTGGTTCCGGTTATGCGGACAGCCGAGGCGGTCGCGGCGGTGAGGGTCGTTCGGATCGAGGCGGTCGCGGTGGCGAGCGCGGTGGTTCCGGTTATTCGGACAGCCGAGGCGGTCGCGGCGGTGAGCGCGGTGGTTCCGGTTATGCGGACAGCCGAGGCGGTCGCGGCGGCGAGGGTCGTTCGGATCGAGGCGGTCGCGGTGGCGAGCGTGGCGGTTCCGGTTATTCAAGCAGCCGTGGCGAGGGACGTTCGGATCGAGGCGGTCGTGGTGGGGAGGGGCGCACTGAGTTTAATCGGCCAGCCCCACGTACCGGGGCGCGTTCTGCGCCGGGTAGCCAGCGTACCTCGACCGATCCGTCCCAGTCTGATCAAGAGAATAAGCGTCCGGCCAAAAAGAAGTTCCCCATGCCGACCCCATCCTACAACACCCCCAATAATCCAGCTTCCGGTCGGGTGCGTGCGGCGGGCAGTGCCCGTGTCACAGGGGCGGCGCCTCGTCTGCAAAAGTGGCTCTCTGAGCAAGGGTTGTGTTCCCGCCGGGAAGGGGAGCAGTGGATTCAGGAAGGGCGGGTGGCCATTAATGGTGAAGTGGTCAAAACCCTGGGTATTAAGGTGGCCAAAAAAGATCGGGTCGCGGTGGATGGCGAGATTATCGTACCCAAGCGCAGCCGTAATACCGCCATTATTCTCAATAAACCCACGGGTATTATCTGTACCCGCAATGATCCCCAAGAGCGCCGTACGGTGTTTGACCTTATTCAAAACCCCGGCACACGGCTCATTACCGTGGGGCGGCTGGATATTAACTCGGAAGGTTTGTTGATTTTAACCAGCGATGGTCAGCTCGCCCATGGTTTGATGCACCCCTCCCGCGAGGTTCCCCGTGTTTATCGGGTAAAGACCTATGGGGTTTTGCTGGAAGAACAGCTTAAGGAGATCCGGGAAAAAGGGGTGCGCCTGGAAGATGGCCCAACCGGACCTTTGGAGATTACCCTGGATCGGGGGCGTGAGACCGGCAACAACAGCTGGTACACCATTACCCTGCGTGAGGGACGCAACCGTGAGGTGCGGCGTATCTTTAACCACTACGATGTGCAGGTGGCCCGTTTGATCCGTGTGGGCTATGGCGGTGTGGAGTTGGGGGATGTCCCCAGTGGTGAGTGGCGCGCGGTAACGGTGGATGAGTGGAACAAGCTGCAAAAAGCGGCCAAGCTCCCTAAACATGAGGGGGATGCGGATACGGAGTCTGAAAAGTGAGCGATACTGGGCAGGCATCCCGTTTGATGCGTGCCCAGAGCTGGCCACTGCCCGCTGTTTACGATCATCTGCTGCAACACTATGGCCCTCAACACTGGTGGCCTGCGCAGAGCAGTTTTGAGATGATGTTGGGGGCGATGTTGGTGCAAAACACCACATGGGTGGCAGCCCATGGTGCCGTGCAGGCGCTACACCGGGCTGGTTTGCATAGTCCCGAGGCCCTGCGCAGCGCACCAGAGGCGCAGATTCAAAGCTTAATCCGCCCAGCCGGTTTTTTTCGGCAAAAGTATAAACGCATCCGGGCGCTGGCTCTCTTTATGATTCACTATCAAGACTGCACCAAGCTGCTGTTTGAGATAGAGGGAGAGAGCCTGCGGGAGACCCTGCTGACCATTTATGGTATTGGCCCAGAAACGGCCGATTCCATATGCTGTTATGAAGCCAAGCAGCCCTGGTTTATTGTAGATAGCTATACCCAACGGTTGTTTCAACGCTTGGGTTGGATCGAGAATCGTTGGCCTTACAACACCCTACAGCAGGCGGTGCATGGGCAGTTACCCGCCGACGCGGCGGTGTTGGGTGAGTTCCATGCCCTAATTGTGCGCCATAGCAAAGATCACTGCAGTGCCAAACCCCAATGTCACCACTGCCCGTTAACCCATTACTGTGCTTTTGCCACTTTGTGAGTTTTCATCCATGCAGACCTCAGCCCGTCCCCGTGTTCAGCAGCTTCCTGAAACCCTGGCCAACCAGATTGCCGCTGGTGAGGTGGTCGAGCGTCCAGCCTCGGTCATTAAAGAGCTGGTGGAGAACAGTATCGATGCCGGTGCCAGCCAAATAGAGATCAAGGCCGAGCAGGGCGGTAAGCGCCTTATGCAGGTGGTGGATAACGGTCACGGTATGTCGGAAGAGGAGGCCACCCTGGCCTTAACCCGCCATGCCACCTCTAAAATCCACAGCGCAGAGGATCTCTTTTGCATCGGCACCTTGGGGTTTAGGGGTGAAGCGCTGCCCTCCGTCGGATCAGTCGCCCAATTGGAGCTGGCGACCCGTATTGATGAAGAACCCGATGGGGTGGCCTTAACCGTTTTGGGTGGCGAGCGCCAACCCCTCAAACGGGTAGCCATGCCGGTTGGCACACGGGTTACGGTGCGTAATCTGTTTTTTAACACCCCCGCCCGCCTGAAGTTTTTAAAAGCAGACCGAACGGAAGCCAACCACATTACCGAACTCATCCAACGCTTTGCCATCGCCTATCCCCGTGTGGGGTTTAAGCTCTCTATTAATGGTAAAGAGACCCAAAATTATCGCCCTGTTGAGGATGAATCCAGCTATGTCGAGCGGTTGGGGGCGGTGTTGGGGGGGGAGTTTGTGCCCAACTGTATGGAGATTAATAGTGGGGATGAACAGATGCGGGTCTCCGGTTGGGTGGGGTTGCCAACCCTAAACCGTGGCTCAGGCTCAGGCATGCATCTGTTTGTAAATGGCCGCTGGGTGCGGGATAAAGTGGTAACCGCGGCGGTGCGTGAAGCCTACCGTGACTTAATGCCTCGGGAGCGCTTTCCCCTGACAGCGCTGTTTGTGGAGGTGGATCCTGAAGAGGTGGATGTTAATGTACACCCGGCCAAAGCGGAGGTGCGCTTTCGCCATGGGCAATCGGTTTATGGCCTGCTCCGTCGGGCGCTGACTGGTGCCCTGCAAGATTTGGGACCTCGGGCCTATACCCCCAGTGAAAGCCCTTTTCAAAGTGCAGAGCAGCCCCCCGTTTTTGAGGCCCCCCCCGCGGTGGACCCTTTTGCCGATGAGCCTTTTGCACCGCATGCCGCGCAACCCCCCGTGGAACTGCCCTCTGCGGTCTCTCAGCCCCAATCCTGGCAAACCAATTACCCCCCCAAAGTTCAGGAGGGCACGCCACCACGTCGGGCCGATTGGACGCCTCAACAACAAGGGGCGTTGGAGCTGGAGAGTCAATCCCGCTATGCCTCGTTGGAATCCCCCGTCGCACCACCACTGGCCCCACCTGATGGGAAAAGCGCCCCAGACCATGGTCCCTTGGGGCAAGCGGTGGCCCAGTTGCACAATCTTTATATTGTCTCCCAAACGGAAGCAGGCATGGTGTTGGTGGATCAACACGCCGCCCATGAACGCATTGTTTATGAACGCATGAAAGGTGCCTGGGACCGTAAAGAGAAAATCGAAACACAGATGCTGCTCATGCCAGAGGTGCTGCAACTCACCGCCGCAGAGGCCGAACGCATGGCCTTTTGGCAAGTAACCCTGGCGCAATTGGGGATTGGGTTGGAATCCTTTGGAGAAAATGCCTTCGTCATCCGGGAGGTCCCAGCCCTGCTGGCACGTGGGCAAATCGCCCCCCTGGTGCGGGATGTGGTGGAACAACTGGAAAAAGTGGGGGAGGCCACAGCCCTGACCGAAGCACGGGATGAAGTGCTGGCCACCATGGCTTGCCATGGCTCGGTACGCTCTGGGCGCCATCTCACCCGTGAAGAGATGAATGCCCTGCTGCGTGAAATGGAGCGGACCCCCAATACAGGGCAGTGCAACCATGGACGCCCCACCCATGTTCGTCTCTCCCTCGCAGATCTGGAACGGCTCTTCGAACGGCGTTAATAGCACTCCCGGACCCACCGGCGCGGCCCCGGACCCACCAGGCTCTGCCCTGGACCCAACCGGCTCTGCCCTGGACCCACCAGGCTCTGCCCTGGACCCAACCGGCTCTGCCCTGGACCCAACCGGCTCTGCCCTGGACCCGCCGGGCTCTGCCCTGGACCCGCCGGGCTCTGCCCTGGACCCGCCGGGCTCTGCCCTGGACCCGCCGGGCTCTGCCCTGGACCCGCCGGGCTCTGCCCTGGACCCGCCGGGCTCTGCCCTGGACCCACCGGGCGCTGCCCGGACCCGATTAAGGGGCAGGCAGAGCCTCCCCTTAATAATCCCCAACCCCTTTTAATGGTTTTCCCTCGTGTGGGCGAAACCGCCTGAGCCAATCCCAGCAGCAAAACATGCCACACTCTTTTGAGGATTTTTTAATAGAAGGGGGAGTGTTTGCAGGACCATCTCAATCTCTTTGAGAGTGTCGATGGATGCGCAGGGCATGGCAGATCTGCGGTTTGTTCAGAGAGTGGCTGATCCTTCCCCCCCAAAAAAAGCTTATTCATCTGAACCGGGCGCTGCCCTGGACCCACCGGGCGCTGCCCGGACCCGTCGGGCGCTGCCCGGACCCGATTAAGGGGCAGGCGGAGCCTCCCCTTAATAATCCCCAACCCCTTTTAATGGTTTTCCCTCGTGTGCGCGAAACCGCCTGAGCCAACCCCAGCAGCAAAACGTGCCACACTCTTTTAAAGATTTTTTATTAGTAGGGGGAGTGTTTGCAGGACCACCTCGATCTCTTTGAGAGTGTCGATGGATGCGTCGGGCATGGCAGATCTGCGGTTTGTTCAGAGAGTGTCTGATCCTTCCACCTCCCTAAAAGCTTATTCATCTGAACCGGGCGCTGCCCTGGACCCAACCGGCGCTGCCCGGACCCAACAGGCTCTGCCCTGGACCCGCCGGGCTCTGCCCGGACCCGATTAAGGGGCAGGCAGAGCCTCCCCTTAATAATCCCCAACCCCTTTTAATGGTTTTCCCTCGTGTTTACGAAACCTCCTGAGCCAATCCACCGTGAAAGGGTTCATGCAAGTGGTCAGGGGAGGGGGAACCGAGTCGATCGATTAAAGAGAGAGACACAAGAGCCTATGAATGCCTGTTGATGGAAGAAAAATGGCCCCTGTAGCAAGTGATCCCTCCCCCCCTGTTGTATGGGGGGGGAGGGAGATAAACGATACTGGAAAAGAGGGTCTATCGTTTATAGGGTTATTAAATGTTGTTATCTCGAGATATCGAAGATTATCTGTGCGTAACCATGGGGAGTGTTTGAATAACAAGGGGGTGGGGTGGCGTTATAGACAGAATCTACCCTGCTTAAGAGACGATCGATTGGAATAATAGGTGTTAGCTTTAGGTTTGGAGCGGGTAAGACCATTGCGAGGGGTGGTTTTTCTGCAACGCAAAATAAAGAAGAAGGCAGTTATAGTAGAGAATCAGAAGAATAGAGCACGGTTATTGAGTGTTTTGTTGCGTTGCAAAATAAAACATCTCTGTTGTCCGATTAGTTAATCTAGGGGCTGATGTCATATTTCGAAAGAATAGCCTTGTTTTGTTGCGCTGCAAAAAGAAAAGCGATGGGTAGAATCACGGGCAATGAAAAGGGGGTTGGATGCATTTGGTTTATTGTATATATAAAAATTTAATTATAAAAGAAGTTCGGCTTTTCGAAGCGGGTGGATTAGGATGACAGGGTAGGGTGGCTGAAACGGGCCTTATATAAGCATTTGCTGTTGAGTTGAGTCGGTTTTATTGTCTGTTTAGTGGTTATTCATTCAATGAATGCAGAGAGCTGTATGGGTGGCGCATCGTATATTTATTCTGTGAATGTGCGATATTGCAAAAAATGCATGGTTTAAGTTTGCTGAATAGTTAATGTAAACAATGGCTTGCAGATATTCTTCGTAAAAGCCGAATTGATGGATAAAACTATCAATAAATTGTTGGGCTATTCTTTAAAAATAGGTTGGCATGCTATGGCGGAATGCAGTATGAATAATCAATCATCCATTGGATAAGTGTTATGAATATCCATCAGCAGATATGCTTTTAGATTGATCTGTTGGATGGAACTTGGTTAGTTTTTTTCGGTTGGGTCGCACCATGGACGACCCCTGGTCTTATTGGCTCAGTGGTGTAATACAAGGCCATTGTTGAGCATTAGGGAGAACAGTATGAGTGAAAAGACGGATAATACAGCGTATTGGAACGCCAATATCAGCTTACTTTGGAAACTGTTGATCGTATGGTTCATCGTTTCCTACGGCTGCGGCATCCTGTTCGTTGAGGCGCTGAATAACATCAGCATTGGCGGGTATCCCCTCGGCTTCTGGTTTGCTCAACAGGGCGCCATCTACACCTTTGTGGTTCTGATTTTCTTCTATGTGTTCAAAATGAATGCGTTGGATAAAGAACACGGCGTGGCTGAAGAGTAAGCGAGAGGATTGAGACAACATGGAACTGCAATATCTTATCTATCTGTTTGTTGGCCTGTCGTTTGTGCTTTATATCGGCATTGCGATCTGGTCCAAAGCAAGCACCACTGGTGAGTTCTACGTAGCAGGCGGTGGTGTACACCCTATCGCCAACGGTATGGCTACTGCGGCTGACTGGATGAGTGCCGCCTCCTTCATCTCCATGGCGGGTCTGATCGCCTTTATGGGTTATGAAGGTGGTATGTACTTGATGGGTTGGACCGGTGGTTATGTGCTTCTGGCACTGCTGCTGGCACCTTACCTGCGTAAGTTCGGCAAGTTTACGGTACCCGAGTTCATCGGTGACCGTTACTACTCAACCACCGCTCGTGTGGTTGCTGTAATCTGCTTGATCTTCATCTCCTTCACCTACGTGGCTGGTCAGATGCGTGGTGTTGGAATCGTGTTCTCCCGCATCCTGGAAGTTGACATTCTTGTCGGCCTGGGCATCGGTATGAGCATCGTGTTCTTGTATGCTGTGCTCGGTGGTATGAAGGGTGTAACCTACACCCAGGTTGCTCAGTACGTTGTGCTGATCTTCGCTTACACCGTGCCTGCTATCTTCATTGCTCTGCAGTTCACCGGCAATCCTCTTCCCCAGATCGCTTTGGGTTCTGAGATGGCCGACGGCTCCGGCTACCTGCTGCAGACACTGGACAAAGTGTTGGTGGATATCGGTATTAAAGAATATACCGAGCCCTTCAACAACAAGAGCATGATCGACGTGTTCGCCATTACCATCGCTCTGATGGTTGGTACCGCTGGTCTGCCCCACGTGATCGTACGTTTCTTCACCGTGCCTAAGGTACGTGACGCTCGTATGTCTGCTGGTTGGGCCTTGGTGTTCATCGCGCTGCTCTACACCACAGCTCCTGCTGTTGGCGCTCTGTCCATCATGAACTTGGTCAATACCGTCAACGGTAAAGACGGTTCTGGTACCGAGTACACCCAAATGCCGAGTTGGTTTAAGACCTGGGAAAAATCTGGTCTGATCGCTTGGTATGACCACAATGGCGACGGCAAATTGCAGTACGCTGGTGGTAAAGCTCTGGTTGGTAAGCCTAAGTTTGATGGCGAATCCCGTGGTAGCCATGGTGAGCGTAAGGTCGTCAATCCCAATCCTAAGGCTGCACCTGTTGGCAACGCTAAGTACGCCAACGAGCTGTACGTTGACCGCGACATCATGGTGTTGGCCAACCCCGAAATCGCACAGCTGCCTAACTGGGTAATCGCCCTGGTGGCTGCTGGTGGTATCGCGGCTGCGCTCTCCACCGCTGCGGGTCTGCTGCTGGTGATCTCCGCCGGTATCTCGCATGACTTGCTAAAAGGTACGTTTGCTCCGGGTATCTCGGAGAAACAAGAGTTGTTGGCTGGACGTATCGCTGCAGCTGTAGCGGTGTGTGTGGCGGGTTATCTTGGTGCAAACCCGCCGGCCTTCGTGGCGCAGGTGGTGGCCTTCGCCTTTGGTCTGGCTGCCTCCTCACTCTTCCCGGTCATCATCATGGGTATCTTCTCTACCCGTATGAACCGTGAAGGTGCCATCGCCGGTATGTTGGTTGGTTTGACCTTCACCATGGGTTATATCCTGTACTTCAAGGGTATCTTCATCACACCTATGGCACCGAACACCCCCGATAACTGGCTGCTGGGTATCTCCCCAGAGGGCATCGGTTCCATCGGTATGCTGTTGAACTTCGGAACAGCCTTTGTGGTCTCTCGGATCACTAAGGCACCTCCCGCAGAGATTCAGCACATGGTAGAAGACATCCGCATCCCCAAAGGTGCTGGTGGCGCTACCCACTAAGTCGTAAGATTTTAGTGACACTTAAAACCCCGCCCATCTGGGCGGGGTTTTTTTATGGAATGATAGGTATTTTTTCTAAGCTTAAGTTTTTTTGCATTCGCAAAAAATTTTCTGGAATGTCCTGTGATTGTCATCGTATTGTCCTGTCATTCCGGCACTATAGGGAATGAGCATATACACGATACGTTTTCCAACCGGTTTATGATGCCTGTTGGTTGAATAAGGATAAGGGGTGGCACACCATGGACATTGAATTAATTCAGATTAAGGACTTTCTGACCCAGCGACACCCGTTTGATCTGCTACCCGATGAGGTGATGAATGATCTGCCCGGTCAGTTAGAAATTCGCTATGTACGACGGGATACCGCCGTTCTGACCCCTGGCAACCACAACAACCATCTGCATATCATCCGTACCGGTGCGGTGGAGACACGGGATCCTGAAAACCACCTGTTGGCACACCTGGATGAAGGGGATGTGTTTGGGGTTGGTTCGCTGATGAATGGGGGTAAGGTCCAGAACGCCAATGTGGCCACCGAAGATAGCCTGATCTATCTCATGCCCTTTGACCTGTTCCGTAAGCTTTGTGACGATCACTCCCAGTTCTCTTACTACTTTGACCCCATGGGTGCCCAGCGTCTGCGCAGCGCGATCCAGGTTAAAGAATCCAATGAGACGGTGACCAAAACCCCCATTATCATCCAGGCCATTGGCGATGCCATGACCCGCTCACCCATTACCGGTACGCCAGATATGACCGTGCGTGAAGCGGCCACTAAGATGACCGACATTCGGGTCTCCTCCCTGCTGATTATGAATGACCAGGATAAGTTGATCGGTATTGTGACCGACCGGGATCTGCGTAAGCGGGTGATTGTGGCGGGGCTGGATATCAATGAACCTGTGTCGGCGATTATGACCGCCGACCCTTCAACCATCGAAAGTTCAGCGGCGGTCAGTGAAGCCCAGTTGATGATGATGCGCACCAACATCCACCATATTCCGGTGACAGAGGATGAGAAGCTGGTGGGTATGATCACCAATACCGATCTGGTGCGTAACCAGCCTGCTTCTGCGGTGCAATTAATGAGCATTGTACGTAAAGCGGAAGATGTGGAGACGCTGAGTACCGCTTCAGAGCGGATCCCCAACATTTTGGTCAACCATATCAACAGCGGTGTGGATAGCCACCTGATTGGTAAAATGATCACCTCGGTGACCGATGCCATCCACAACCGGTTGCTGGAGCTGGCCCATCAAAAAATGGGTCCATCACCGGTGCCTTATGCCTGGATGGTGGGGGGCTCGCAAGCCCGTTTTGAGCAGACTGCGCACTCTGACCAGGATAATGCCCTGATCCTTTCGGATGAGTATGACGAAGCCGAACATGGTGAATATTTTGAGCAGTTGTCCATTCATATGCGCGATGCTTTGGATGCCTGCGGTTACTATCTGTGCCCCGGTGATGTCATGGCCTCCAACCCCGAGTGGCGGCAGCCGGTTTCTAAGTGGATTCAGTACTTTGATAAGTGGACCGAAGAGCCCGAGCCGAAGGCATTAATGCTGGCCAGTGTGTTTTTTGATATCCGCTTTGTGGGGGGGCATGAGCCCCTGTTTGAGCAGGTGCAAAAGCACATGCTGAGCAAAACCAAAGGCAACAATATCTTCCTGGCATACATGGCGGCCAATGCGTTAACCCACGCGCCGCCCTTGGGTTTCTTCCGCAACTTTGTGTTGCAACGGGATAAAGCGCATAAAGATACCTTTGATCTAAAACATAGTGGGGTGGTGCCTATTGTGGATCTCGCCCGTGTCTATGCGCTGGATGCCGGTGTTACGGCGGTGGATACCATTGAGCGCTTGGAAATGGCCATGGAGGGTGGGGCGGTTAGTAAAGATGGCTCCACCGATTTGATCGACGCCATGCGCTTTATCAACACCGTGCGTCTACGCCACCAGGCCAAGCGGATTAAAGGTGGCCATAAGGCCGATAACTATATGCCCCCAGAAGAGTTGACACAGTTTGACCGCAGTCATCTTAAAGATGCCTTCTCTGTGGTAAAAACAATGCAATCGGCGCTTGGACAACGTTTTCAGGTAGGACGCTTCGGATAATAAGGTATGATGGGCGTCTGTCGATTATTGGACAGACGCCCTTGTTGTATCTGGGTTTTCAATTTGGCTTTAAGATAGGTAGGTTGGTAGCGCATTAGTTATTCATTTTTCGGGGGAAATATGCTGTTTAAACGCACCTTTATGGAGTGGCAAAGAAAACGCTTATTTGAAAAAGCAAAAAGTGAACCCATCCGAGATTTTCTCTCAGTACCCATTGTCGATGCCAAAACCGATTACCGGGATGTCAAGTTTTTGGCCTTGGATCTGGAGACCACCGGCCTAGATCCTAAAAAAAGTGAAATTCTTAGTGTGGGCTATGCCCCCGTGCGTAATGGCCGTTTGATCCTTAAAGATCGCGCCCACTATCTGATCCGTCCTGAAAATGCCATCTCTCATGACTCTGCTGTGGTACATGGTATTACCGATGACCATGCCGAAGCCCACGGGGAGTCCCTGGCTGAGGTGATGCCCCGTGTCTTAAATGCCCTAAAAGGGCATGTTCTTATTGCCCACCACTGCCCCATTGAGATCAACTTTATCCGCAATGCCTGCCAGCAGTTGTATGGTGAAGTCCCCCTTATTCCTGCGGTGGATACGCTGATCATTGAAAAGCAGATTCTGGACCGTCGTAGCCCAACCTTTGAGCCCGGCGCGTTACGTCTGTTTACGGCCCGTACCCGCTATAATCTGCCCCGCTATGCCGCCCATGATGCGCTGATGGATGCCATCGCCTGTGGTGAGCTGTTTTTAGCCCAGGCCTGTTATCAGGCCGGTAACGGTAACTTAACCATGCAGCGTCTGTTTAATCGCTGATTCTGTCTTATAAGTGAGTGTTTTTGCGGGATTATTTGATTGAACGTTGGTGGCGTAATGGGTAAGATATATCCAGGTTTTAAGATGCATAAGCGCCCATTTGGGGCGCTTTTATCGTTTTAAGGTGTCCAGATATGCAGAAAACAACACGTAAGGTTCCGTTTCATCTGAATATTTTGAGCGTTTTGTCGATCCTTTTGTTGGGGGCAACGGGTTCAATTATCTGGTTTAACTACGACCGCAGCCATGTGGTGACCATTGAGTCCGCCTGGAACTTGATGGAAGAGAAGAGTAAAACCATTTTTGAGCGTATGGATGGTGTCTACTCCCCCATTATGGCGTTGACCGATGTGGCGGCGGCCAACCCTGTGCTGGCTGCAGATGTCGTGCTAGATCAAGACCATCCTGCCCAGGCGTATCTCTTAGCCACCCTTAGAGCCAGTTCGGATATCTATGCCGTACTGGTTGGGTTTGAGAATGGGGATTTTTACGAGGCCGCCAATTTTAAGCTGCATAGTAAGCTGATTGATAAACTTGGGGCACCGGCCCAGACCCATTTTGGTATTAAGCGTATTGCTGAAAATGGGCAAGGGCAGCGTATGGCCCAGTGGTTTTTTTTGGATGAAATGGGCCAGCCTTTAGGCCAGAACAAGCCCGAGCCTGCCCGCTATGACCCCCGCCAAAGACCGTGGTATAAAAATGCCATGGCCGCCAAGCAGACGGTTAAATCCAACCTCTATATCTACGCTTTTTTGCAGCAGCCTGGTGTGACCTTCTCCCGTCAGTTTAGTAATGCTGGTAAGCGGGGGGTGGTGGGGATGGATGTAACCCTCTCCTCTATTTCCGACTTTCTACGCCGTCAGCAGATCTCCCAAGAAGGGGAGGTGTTTAGTGTAAACGCCAAGGGAGCGTTGACCGCCCATCCCGATGCCTCAAAAGCCATGGTGATGGGGAAGTCGGATGACGGAAAACCCAAATTGGTACCAGCCCGTTTGCAGGATTTGAATGACCCCTTGGTCCGTTGGATCGACAGCCTGCTTAAAAACAAGACCCGTGGTGGCCGCAGCTTTAACCAGGCCCACACCTTTATTGTAGAGATTGAGGGCGAAAAACATTTGGGCACTTTATCGCCAGTGCCGGGTGATTTTGGCCAGCAGGAGTATTTGGCCCTGACGGCCCCTTTGCGGCAGTTTATTGGGCCGATCCAGAGTGTTCTGGAGCAGAGTTTGATCATCTCTGCGTTGATCGTGGTGCTCATGTTCCCGCTGAGTTACTGGATTGCGGTGCGCATTGCCCGTTCCATTAAGGCATTAACCCGTGAGACAGAGAAGATCAGCCGCTTTGAGTTGGAAGATCCGGTGGATGTGGTCTCCAATATTGAAGAGATTGATGCCCTGGCCGATGCCATTGGCTCTATGAAATCTACCTTGGGCACGTTTGGCCGCTATGCACCCAAAGCGTTGGTGCGTCAGTTGATGCAGTCGGACTCAGAGGTGGCGTTGGGTGGCCAGCGTCAGCCGCTGACCTTGATGTTTACGGATGTCGCCAGCTTTACCGATATGGCTGAGGGCATGCCCCCCGAGCAGTTAATGAAGAAGGTCTCGGACTACTTTGAAGAGCTGGGTGGGGCTGTGTTGGAGCATGAAGGTACCATTGATAAGTTTATTGGTGATGCCCTTATGGCCTTTTGGAATGCCCCAAATGATGTGGCTGACCACACGTTTAAAGGGTGCCTCTCCGCCCTGGAGAGTCAGTACCGTATGGGGGTGTTGAATGCGCGCTGGAAGGCGGATGGACAGAGCATTATGTTCACCCGTTTTGGTCTGCATACCGACGATATGGTGGTGGGTAATGTGGGCTCTTCTGACCGCATGGACTATACGGTGATGGGGGCGGCGGTTAACCTGACCGCACGCCTTGAGGGGCTGAATAAATATTATGGTACCGCCATTTTGATTAGTGAGTCGGTACGTGTGGCGTGTGGGGATCGTTTCTTGGTGCGCTCGGTGGATCAGGTGATGGCCAAGGGGACCTCCATACCGGTTAAAGTGTATGAACTGCTGGGGTTGCTCAACGAAGGTCCAGACCACCTTAAAGTGACGGCAGATCAGGTCGCCCGCTGCGCACGTTGGGAAGTGGCCAAGCAGAGCTACCTTAATCAACGTTGGGATGAGGCAAGCACGGGCTTTGCGGCCCTTCTTAACGAAGATCCTGCGGATGCCTTGGCCGAGATTTATGTCAAACGTTGTGAGACCTACCGGGCGGAACCACCACCGGTTGATTGGGATGGGGTGTGTCGCTTTAGTACCAAATAGCCGCATAAATGGTACGTCTAAGTTGCTGTGCCTCTGAGCTTTAAAGTGACATTGTGTGTCAAAGAAGGCCTCCAGATTCAATTCTGGAGGCTTTTTTTTAGCGTCGGCGGGGGGCTTCTTCCCCTCTCTCAAGGGGTACGGTGACGCGGTATTGAAGAACACAAGCAACCTGTAAGCTGTGTTGGTGCAGTGAGGGCGGGCTGAGGTAAGCTTTGTCTGTCTCAGGGTGTACCGTTAAGCTTATTGTCCCACCAAAACCTTCTGGGCTGATTCTGGTTTTTTGCGGGCGATTAGGGGGGCTATCAGTCAGGGGGCTGCTGAGCAGGTGGTTGTTGCCCCGTTTTTAAGGTTGCGGCCTCCAGGTACATACCCTGGAGGCCTTGTTTAGAAGAATGGCCGCGCTTAAGCTTCTGTTGTATCGGCCCCCTTTAAGCTAGGAAGGGGCTGAACATTAAGGGCTTATTTTACGCGTTTGATCTGTTGGTAGAGGCCTTCAACCTGAAGGTTCAGCGTCACGGTCTGCTGGCTGCGGTTGCGCCAAAACCAGCCGTGGTAGCCGTGAAAGGGGGCTTTTAATACCCCCTTTTTACGACCTACGTGGCGACCCCGATCATAGCTGTGGTAGGCGTCTGGATGATCAAAGGGGTCTGCGTGGGTATCATAGTTTAGGCGTCCACCATTGCCCGTCCACTGGTCGTGCACTTCATCGCCTTGCACCATGGCCAGTTTAATCTCCGCACTCTGGTTGGGGGCCAGGGTCAGTTCCATGGTGTCCTGGTTAAGGGGCGGCTGGGCTGTGGCCACCGCGACCTCCGGTTGTGTGGCGGGTGTAGGGGCCGCTGGTGGGGCTGGAAGAGCGGGGGCTTGGGTGATGATTTGGCCAATGATATCCTCGGTTTCTGTTAAGGGTGTCATCAAACCCAGTTTTGCCCAAGCCCGGTGGGGTCCAGCCGGTAGGCTGTGGGTAGTACCCAAAGCAGCAGTAATAGGGTCGCCATGATCAGGGCCTGGAACAGGGCGCGTCGTAGCTGCTGCTGACTGGGGCATGCGGGGTGTTGTTGTGGCTTTGCATGCATGGTGTTCTACCCCCTTAAGCCAGGAAAAAGCCGGTGAGTTGAAAGCCGATCAGGGTAAAACCTGCGGCCATTAACCAGGTGTTAACGGTAAAAGCGTGACGGGTGAAGTGTGGACTTTTGCGCCACACCGTCATGAACAGCAGCAGTACGCTAAGGGCTAGGATCTGCCCCAGCTCAACCCCAATGTTAAAAGCGATCAGATTGCTAAACAGGTTTTGGGTCGGTAGGTCAAATGTTTGCAGCTTGGTCGCCAAGCCCAACCCGTGAAACAGGCCAAAGATAAAGGTGGCTTTGTGGTGTCAGGTTGCCACCCCAGCCAACTTTGGTAAGCGCCCATATTATCCAACGCCTTATAGACCACCGAAAGACCGATGATCGCATCCACCAAATAGGCGTTAACGTTAAGGTTAAGTAAGGTACCTGTGAGCAGGGTGAGGGTGTGACCCACAGCAAACAGGGTTACATACAGGCCAACCTCTTTGAGCCGGTAGTGGAAAAAAAATCACCCCAAACAGAAACAGCAGGTGACCATATGTTTGGCCCCCAAGTATAGAAAGGGGAGGGTCAAAACCCCTTGAGCCTGTTGTCTGTACATACGGTCGCCATGGGCAACCCCGTGAGCCAGTGCTGGGTTGCTCAACAGCATAAACAGTGTGAGTGTGGCCGCCATAAGCAATATCCAACGTTGGGATGTAGGCATGGGTAGGCGACGCATGATCCCATGCGACATGGTCTGTTCCTTCCGTGTGGTCAGTTGGGTGCTGACCCTTTTATTGAGAGAAGTTAGCCCGGAAATTTCATGCAGCATGACCTGGGGTTCGACCCTGCCAAACCATGGCGGCAGGGCAGAGGGTCGCATCTTGGGGATACAGCATGAGCGGTGTTTCCGGGTTAGGTCAGGTAACAGGCATGTGGGGCAGGTGGGCGTTCTAGGGGGTCAAAAAAACCGTTGGGTGCGGCATTGGCCAGCATGAGCTGCGGGTGCTGCCCCGTGGTGTGAGCGGGGGGATGGCTCCGCGCGACCAGCATATCCCCCATATGGTCATGTAGGCCGCCGCTGTGCAGGTGGCCGTGGTCGCTTGGGGCGGTGTGGCTGGGGTGAGAGAGGTCTGCCCCTTGAGGGGCGGATGTGACAGGGTGAGCGGCGTGTTCACCTTGTGCATTGTGGATACCCCCATGGGCCTGATGCATGCTCTGCTGGGCATGGGTCTGCCCCCCATGATCTTTAGGTAGATGGGGGGTGGGGGCCAGCGCCAGGGCAAACAGCAGTAGGAGTACCCGCAGGGTGTGCCAGGGGTTGCTGGGGGCGGTATGCCGGGTGCGGTGTATATTAACGAATACGGAAGCTGCTGTGACAGCCGTCGCAGTTGTCGGTGATCTCTTGTAGGGCAGAAAAGATTAAAGGCAGCTGATCTTCAGGCTCTTCCATTTGGGCATCTTGCACCGCGATGGGAAAGTTGCTGGCGGCTTGATGCATAGAGAGACCGTAGGCACGCATAGAGTCTGGGATAGAAGCCCCCATGCCGGGCCGACCATGTTTATGGCGGGCGCTAACCCCTAAACGCTGTTCGGCAATGTTCCCTGCGGCATGATAGTCCCCCTCAGCCAGGGCCCCGATGATCTCGTTGATGGCGGCCAGATGATCCCGCATATTGGCCTGCATCTGTTTTTGCTGCATGGGGTCGAGGGTCACCAACTCCCGATCCTCCTCCTCTTCAGCTCCGCTCAGGGTCGGGAGCAGCAGCAAGGTGGCCAGTAGCAGTGCAAGGAGGTGACGGGTGTATGGCATTGGATCATTATCCCACTAAAGAAGCCTAAAAACGTTAAAAGCTTACGTGCAACCCAGGTTCGGTGCAATGGTTATGGGGGCTTAGGTGTGTGGTTTGGAAAAATAGAGCAAATACTCCTGGTTACCCTTGGGCCCTTTAATGGGGGATGGGGTGTGACCATGCACCGCATAGCCCTGCTCTTGCAACCACACGGTAATGCGTGCCACACAGGCCTGTTGTAGCTGCGGATCCCGCACCACACCCCCGGTCATTTCAACCTCACGGGGGACCTCAAACTGGGGTTTAACCAGGACCACCCCAACCCCCCCGGACTTTAACAGTGCCAGTGGTGCGGGCAGGGCCTTGGTTAGGGAGATAAAGCTCACATCCGAGACCAAAATATCAATGGGGTCACCAATGAGCGCTGGGGTAAGATCTTTGGCGTTGGTGCGCTCCAGGTTGATCACCCGTTCATCCTGCAACAAGCGCCAAGCCAGTTGACCATGACCCACATCCACTGCATAGACCTTGGTCGCGCCCCGCTGCAGCAGTAGATCGGTAAAGCCACCGGTGGAGGCCCCAATATCCAGGCCAATCATACCTGTGGGGTCCAGTTTAAAATGGTCGAGCCCCGCCACCAGTTTATCCCCCCCGCGGGAGGCCCACTGACGGCTTTTATGGCTGTTTTTTAAACGAATAGGGGCGCTCTGTGCCACCTGCGCCCCCGCTTTGGTCGCTGGGTGGTCATCCACCAACACCTGCCCGGTCATGATTAAACTACGGGCTTGGGCTTCGCTGGTGGCCAGGCCGAGGTTGAGAACCAGTGTATCCAGGCGCTGTTTGGGGGCTTTGTGTGACATGGGGGGATCGCCAAAAAAGAGCAGGAACAATCGAAAAAAGAAACACCTGTTTGGCGGCTGTCTGGCCGCTCTATAAGCGCACAGCGGGCCCATATGCTGGTGGCCAACCCTGGGCACAGCCGTGGTGTGGCACCAACGGGTTAGGTCGCTTGGGCCGCGTTTAGGGGGCAGGGCCGCTCTATGCCAAGCCCCGTTATAGCCTTACAGCAGCTCTTGCAGGGTGGCGGCGATCCCTTTGGCATCCAGCCCAATCTCACCACGCAACTGCCCTTGGGTGCCATGGGGGATGTAACGGTCGGGGATGCCAATACAGCGAATTTTTAGCCCTTTATCCAGCGCGCCCTGGCTGCTAAAGAACTCCAGCACCGCACTGCCAAAGCCCCCTTGCACGGCGTTCTCTTCCACCACCAAAATCACATCATGCATGGCAACTTCTTGCAGCATGGCGTGATCCAGGGGTTTAACAAAGCGGGCATCATAGACCGAGGTGGAGATCCCCTCTTGTTCAAGCAGCTCAGCAGCCTCCATCGCAGGGTGAACCGGTTGCCCGACAGCCAAAATCGCGGCTTGGTGTCCCTTGCGTAGGCAGCGCCCTTTACCGAGCTCCAGCACCTGGGGGGGTTCTACTTCCAGGCCCATCGCGCTGCCCCGTGGGTAGCGTAGCGCCACCGGTTTTTTAAGGGCCACGGCGGTATGCAGCATATGGCGGAGTTCATTTTCATCCGCTGGGGCCATAATGATCATGCCCGGTACTGCACGCAAAAAGGAGAGATCATAGGCCCCCGCATGGGTGGCACCATCGGCCCCCACCAGACCCGCCCGGTCGAGGGCAAAAATCACCGGTAGATCCTGCAAGGCGACATCATGAATCAGCTGATCATAGGCCCGTTGCATGAAGGTCGAGTAGATGGCCACCACCGGCAGTAGATTTTCTGTCGCCAGCCCTGCAGCAAAGGTAACGGCATGCTGTTCGGCAATGCCGACATCATGAAAGCGTTCCGGAAACTGTTTTTCAAACAGGTTCAGACCGGTGCCCTCACGCATGGCCGCGGTGATGGCGTGGATCTCTGGATTATTCTCTGCCAGCTTGCACAGCTCTTGGGCAAACACTTTGGTGTAGGAGTCGCCATTGCTGCCTGCTTGGATGGCGCCGGTATCTTTATCAAACGGTGCCACACCATGGTAGGTGCAAGGGTGCTCTTCAGCCGGGGTAAACCCTTTGCCCTTTTTGGTGATGATATGGAGCAAAATGGGGCCGCCCAATTTCTGTACATTGCGCAGGGTGGGCAGCAGGGTGTCAAAGTCATGCCCGTCAATGGGGCCAAAGTAGGTAAAGCCCAGCTCTTCAAACAGGGTGCCGGGCATGACCATGCCTTTAACATGCTCTTCAGCTTTTTTTGCCGCGTCCCACACCGATTGGGAGATGGTCTTTAACACCTTGCCGGTGCCATCACGAAAGGCGTTGTAGGCTCCGCCGCTCAGCATGCGGTTTAGGTAAGAGGAGAGGGCGCCCACGTTGGGGGAGATGGACATCTCATTATCATTGAGCACCACCACCAGATCCAGATCCTTATTATCATGACCGGCGTGGTTAAGGGCCTCAAACGCCATACCCGCACCCATGGCGCCATCACCAATAACCGCCACCGCTTTGCGGGTGCTGCCGTTGGCTTTAGAAGCGCGGGCCATACCCATGGCCGCCGAGATCGAGGTAGAGGAGTGGCCGGTGCCAAAGGGGTCAAAAGGGCTTTCAGATCGCTTGGTAAAGCCGCTTAAACCGTGGCGCTGCCGGATGCTGGAGAGCTGATCACGACGGCCTGTTAGCACCTTATGACCGTAGGATTGATGCCCCACATCCCAAACCAAACGGTCATCCGGGGTGTTGAAGATGTAGTGTAAGGCAAGGGTCAACTCCACCACACCCAGGCTTGCGCCAAGGTGCCCGCCGGATTGGGAGACACACTCAATAATATGGTCCCGCATCTCTTGCGCAACCTGAGGCAGGGTCGCCTCGCCCAGTTGGCGGAGATCCTGAGGGGATTCAATGGTCGAGAGTAGGGTGGTCATAGTCGCATTCTTTAAGTATGTGCAGACGATCTGTATTTAGTGGGTGCGGGCAATGACAAAATTGGCCAGCTGCCGTAGCGGATCTGCTTCGGCTCCAAAGGTCGAGAGCGCCTTGTGTGCCTGCTCAATCAGGTTTTCCGCAGCTTCTTTGGCCTGGGCCAGCCCCATCAGTTTGGGGTAGGTGGCTTTATCCAGGGCGCGGTCCGATCCCGTCGGTTTACCTAGGGTTTTGGCATCGCCCACTTCATCCAGGATGTCATCGGTAATCTGAAACGCCAGCCCCAGTGCCTCGCCATAGCGCTTTAAACGTTTGACCTGGTCAGGGGTGCCACCGCCCAGCTTGGCCCCAGCCAAACAGGCCACCCGGATCAACGCACCGGTCTTGTGGATATGGATGTTCTGTAGGGCAACCAGCTCCAACGGGCGTTTTTCACCTTGTATGTCCAGCATTTGACCGCCGACCATGCCGTGGGTTCCCGCTGCGAGAGAAAGTTCACGGATTAGATCCAAGCGGATCTCCGGCAAGACACCCGATACCGGTTTGGCCGCCAGCTCAAAAGCGTGGGTTAACAGGGCGTCACCCGCTAAAATGGCGGTGGCCTCATCATACTGTCGGTGACAGGTGGGGTGGCCCCGGCGCAGATCATCATCATCCATCGCCGGTAGATCATCATGGATTAAGGAGTAGGTATGAATACACTCCAGCGCACAGGCATAGTTCATGGCCCGCTCTGAACTCCCCCCAACCGCTTCACAACAGGCCAGGGTTAGGATGGGGCGTAGGCGTTTGCCGCCAATCAACAGGCTATAGCGCATGGCACCGGTTAGGCGGCGTGGCTCACGGTCGGCGGTGGGCAGCAGACGGTCCAGGGCGCTCTCTACCAGGTGCTTTTGGTCGGCTAAGTAGCTTTTTAGTTCCATGGTCTTAAGCCTCCTCGTCACTCAGGGCGGGGGTGGCGATTTTCTCAATACGTTTTTCGGCACTGTCTAGCCGCTTTTGGCACTGTTTGGCCAGTTTCATACCCTCTTCATAGGCCGATAAAGCCTCTTCTAAGGGGAGCTCGCCCCGCTCAAGGTCGCCGACCAATGTTTCCAGTCGTTCCAAGGAGGCTTCAAAACCTTGTTTTTTGTCACCGCTCATGGCTGTTTTTCCGCTCTGCTTAGAAGGAAAGGGGGCCGTCGTCTGTCCGAACCGGGGAAAATAGCTCAAAATAGGCGAAATTCGCCAAAATTGCAATGCTCGTTACGGTATTGATTTCCGCCCAAGGGGGGGCTGTTACCGGTGGGGTGTCGTTGCTTTACCGACCGGTCCATTCCATGTAAGCTTAACGGTACTATGACTAAAGAGACCGATACCCGTTCCCGTATTTTAGAGACCGCTCGTGAACTGTTCCATGGACGCAGCTATGCCGATGTGGGCATTAAAGAGATTTGCGACCGTGCTGGGGTGCAAAAAGGCTCCTTCTATCACTTTTTTGCCTCCAAGCAAGAGCTGGTGATGGCGGTGATTGATGTGATGGCCGATGCCTGGGCATTGGGCTTTGTGGCCGAGGCCTTTGATCGGGCGCTGCCCCCTATGGAGCGTTTGGAATATATGGTCGATGCCATCTATTACTGGCAGAAGGCGGCCCAGGATAAAGATCAACAAAAGCGTATGCCGGGTTGTCTGTTTGGTAATTTAGCGTTAGAGGTCTCTACCCGTGATGAACTGTTGCGGGCCCGCTTGACGGCGGTATTTGAAAAAGCCAGTGCCCAGTTTCATGCCACCCTGGAAGAGGCGGTGGCACAAAAGGAGCTGGCCCCGATGGATGTACCGGCCACCGCTCAAGCGATGTTGGCTTTTTTGGAAGGGGTGATTTTGCTGGCCAAAACCCGTAATGATCCGGAGGTGGTTCGTACCTTGGGTCCTGCCCTTAAAACGGTGCGCATTGAGCAGGCTTAATCCTCTGCAATGGTCTGTTTGGGGGGCTGAACGGCTCGATATATCCAGCTGTTATCCTAATCCCCTCCTATCTGCGCGCTCTTCTGCTGTGTGGAACCTGCCTATCTTAAGGGTTGCTTGCTCCGTGGTTGGTGTCGGGCGGCGGCAGCGTGCAGGCTTGGGTCACACCAAATGGGGTGATCCCTTTATCTTTTAGCCCTTAAGAGATGTCTATCTCTCGGTCAGGCCATGAGCTGTCGTGTGGCCCCCTTTTCAGCAGGGGGTGCCCTGTTTAAGGTCGGCCAAGTGGAGGTTGCCCATGGATATAGAACGCGTTTTACACCGCATTGGCTACGATGGAACCTGCGTGCCAAGCTTGGCACTGCTGGCGACATTACAGCAGCAATTCCTCACCCATATTCCCTTTGAAAATTTGGATATACACCAGCAGATTCCCCTGGATTATTCCCCCCAGGGGGTTTTTGATAAGCTGGTAAAAGCAGGCCGGGGTGGGCTCTGTTATGAGCTGAATGGTCTGTTTTACGATCTGCTTACCTCACTGGGTTACGCGGTCGATTTTATTGCGGCGGAGATGTTCCCGGGGGATGCCCTGCGCGGTAAAACAGACCATATGGCCCTGCTTGTTCATTGGGAGGGGGCGTGTTATTTGGTGGATGTGGGCAATGGTAAGGTGTTTGGTCAGCCGCTCTCAATCCATAACCCAACCCGTGTGCAGGGGGAGGATACCCTCTATACCGTTGGCCCTTATGCGACCGATTATCTGGCACTTTTTTTGGAGCAAGATAACGCGTGGCAGCCACGTTATGCGTTTAAGGTGACCCCTCAAAAACGGGCTGATTTTCAGTCGGCATGTCACCATACCCAAACCTCAGCCGACTCGATCTTTACCCAAAAGCGGCTGGTGACCCGTCCCATGCCAGGGGGGCGCAAAACCCTGACCGATGGGGTGTACCTGCAGACCAAGGATGGCCAGCGTCAGGAAAAATGTATACCCACAGCCCAAGCTTATCTACATGTTTTGCAAAATGAATTTGGCATAACCCTGCCGGAATCGGCTGTGGCTGATCTGTTCTAAAGGCGGTGCTTTAGTCTTGCCGTCGGTGATGATCTGCAGCGCCTATATCCCACCCCTATGTTCATGGCTCGGCACCCCTGTCCACCTCTGTTAGGGCAGCGCGATGGTGTGTTGTTATAGAGGCTCGGCTGGGGGACGCTCTTTGAGCGGGTGCGCTATCTCTGCACCTTTAGGGCGGTATGGCGCTTGATCATTCGGTCTGTTTTTCCTCATCCTCTGCTTGTATCGCTTAGAGTCATCGTTTGGTGGTGGGCTGTTCTCCCCCCCCTGGCCGGTGGGCAACCAGGGGGTCGGTGTCGCCATGGGCTGTTGCTCTCTGAGCGTGCTTTAAGTGATCGGCATCGATCCGGCACCCACACCTGTTGATGCACCTCTTGGTCGGTATAGATCCATCGAAAACCCGGTGATGGGGGTAAGGGCCATAGAGCTCTTGTCTCTGTAAGCCGTGCCTGCTGGTCAGCATCGACCCCCCTTAAGTAGATCTTCGACACAACACGCATGGCACGGCCCAACAGGATGGCATATCGGCACGCAGAGCCTAGGTTAGCTGTGGGCTCGGTTGGCTGGTGATGCCGACAAGAGGGCTCCATGCTGCGGGTGTGGCTTTTGGGGATCGGCCTTTAACCGCTGACCCTACCGTGAGAACGCTCGGGGCGAGAGGCCTTGACCCCTCAAGGAGGGTCCGTGGCGAGGTCTGCACCACAGCGCTTGAACCAGTCGGGTGCCATGGATCCGTGGTACGATCCGCATCTATCCACAGTGGGCTGGGGGTTGTGGTGTCTGGGGGGCTATCCATAAGGTTTGTGTTGGATGGGGCAAAAGTTCTTTATGGTTCAAGGCATGGGTGTTCTGCATCTCTGAAGTGTATGGGCTGTTTATGGGGGGGGGGGAGATAAAAAAATCTTGACTTGACCGACCGGTCAACCTATTGCTGGATATAAGCATATAGCGATATGCTTATATATGGCGGTCACAGGCGCCTCAGGGTTGAGGCGTTTTTTTAGCACCAGGACTTGACCGACCAGTCAACTCACGAGGAGGAGAACCCTCATGCAACAACAAACGCATCAATTAGATACCCGGGGTATGAACTGCCCGTTGCCGATCGTTAAAACCAAAAAAAGGCTCAAAGGCATGCAAACGGGGGAGGTGTTACAGGTGATGGCCTCTGATCCGGGTTCGATCAAGGATATGACCTCTTTTTGCGCACAGACGGGCCATCACTTGATGGCTGCGGAAGAGGATGGTGCCAATTTTGTTTTTCAAATTCGTAAAGTTTAAGGGAGAAAAGCAATGGAACAGGCTGTTACCCCCGTTCAGTTCGAGCAGATGGAACAGTGGTTTGATGACCGCTTTGATCAGCGTATGGCCATGCAGGCGGCCAACCACACGCCGGCCATGACCATTATCGCCACCAAAGGCACCTTAGATTGGGCCTATCCCCCCTTTATTTTAGCCTCAACAGCAGCGGCGCTGGGGTGGGATGTTTCAATTTTTTTCACCTTCTACGGACTGAATTTACTCAAAAAAGATCTGGATCTTAAGGTCACGCCGTTGGGTAACCCGGCCATGCCCATGAAAATGCCCAGTGGTGTGCTCAAGGGGGTGGATCTAACGATTCCCACCTCTGTTATGGCCATGATGCCGGGTTTTGAGTCTATGGCGACGGGTATGATGAAAAAAACGATGGATAATAAAGGGGTAGCCCGTGTGGCTGAGCTGCGTGAGCTCTGTCTGGAAGCTGATGTACAGATGGTGGCCTGCCAAATGACCGTTGATCTGTTTGAGTATGACCAGCAGGCCTTTATACCGGAAATTACCGATTGGGTCGGAGCCGCCAGTTTTCTGCCCAAAGCATTAAAAGCGGATGTGAATTTTTATATGTAAGCGGGGTCAGCCGGGCCGTGTGTGTTGCCCGGTTGGGGGGGTAGCCAAAGCTCGGCGCGGTGTGTGGTCTATCCGGCTCGACATGCATTGTGGCTGTTTGGGGGCGTGCTTGCCCCCTGTGCCCTCCGTGCCCCTTGGAATGTGGCCCCCATGCCCCCCCAAAAAAAGTGTTAAGGGGCGTGGGCTTTGTATAAGTGATGAGGCTGGCCAGCCCGTAAGGGGTCTCCGGTTAGGGGGGCCTGGTGTGGGGCTTGGTCAAAGGTCGGCACCGTGCGTTTAAAAGTCTGGTTCGTGAGGGGTAAGGGGTCGGGCGATTGGAGCAAAACCCGCCCCATAACCCTTGGGGTGCGGCCTCTGTCGCCCCAACGATTAAGGGGGGCGTTATAGGTAAGCCCCATTCACCGGGTCGTGGCGGGTCCGGTTGGGGGCTTAGCCAAAGGCTGGTACGGACCGTTTAAGATCAGGTTCGTGATGGATAAAGGTTAGGGCGATCTGAGCAAAAATATCTCCATGACCCTTGGCTGGGGTTTCTACCGTGTGGGTGTAACCTGCCAAGTTTAGTGCCGATAAAAAAAGGGGAATCTGTTCGCTTGAAAGCTCAAAATTAAGGGTGGCTGAGAGGTTGGAAAAAAGTGTGTGGTGGGTGATCCAACCGCCGTTCTCTCCAATGATATCCCGGATCTGCTGTAGGGCGGTGTTGCGTTCCGTTTTGGTCATAATCGCCAGTTGTAACCCTGCCATGATGACGGCTCCAAGTGCGTGTGGATTAGGGGGTTTCTGGCGGGCAACACCAGGCTGTAAAGGCCTGTAAGCCCGCCATTTGGTAGGTGCCGGCTGCCTCAAACGCTTTAAGAATTTTGGATGTTTCATCAAAGGTTTGAAGAATGGAAACCAAGGTGTGTATGTCGTTCACCAGCATGGTGTTAAAGGTAAACTGCACCACCTCGGTCACCTTGAGCGTCGGCAGGTGATCCGGTAGCTGTTGTAAGGTCTGCTCGGTCATTCGGTGGATGTAGTGCTGGGTAAAGTCAGCATGCTCCGAGCCCTCAGCCCTGGCCAGTAGAATGATCACCTTCAGGCGGTTGTTGATCCAAAATTGCGTGAGCTCTTGGGCCTCTGTCGTACAGGTGTGGGGGGAGAGGCCCTGGGGCTGGCTAAAGGCCGCAATACGCTTTTGGGTCAGCTGTAAAAAGGTCTCTATAAACTCAGGGGGTAGGACCGCCTGAAAAAGCGCCTTTTTATTGGGGAAGTAGGTGTAGATGTTTCCCGTAGAGATCCCCGCATGGCCAGCGATGGCCCCCATGGTGACCTGGCTGTAGTTGCGTTGGGCAAACTGCTGCTCGGCAGCGGTTAAAATTTGCTGGCGGATATGTGCTTTGCGTACCTGCACGGCAAGCTCCTGTTGGGTGTGCTTTAAAAATGAATATATCATTCAATATTAAACAAGGCAAGCATGGTGTAAGGTCTGCCTGGGTTTTCAACAAGAGGAGGCATGGGCCAAAGCTGTAGAGAATAGTCGAGACATCCATCCGCAGGGGGGCGTGATCGGGTGTGCGCTGTGGGGTGGGCATCATCCGCAGGGGCCACGTGCATAGAGCATCGACCCAGGGGCGGTTCAATTAAAGAGGCACTTCACCATCTGTCGGGTGGTTGCTGATGGGTTGTGTTTGGGTCGTTGTCAGGGTGGCTTATCTATCGGGAGGTTGCAGGCGGGTTGTGTTTAGGGGGCTGGTGGGGCCCTAATGACGTGAGCGCCGTTGACGCTGATTAACCGGCAGCGTCTGCATGCCTCCCTCTGTTGTGTTGTTGAAAAGCTCTTTCGCCGTCTGCCTGGGTATGGGGTGGGTGAAGTCAGGCGGTATTCACCCAAGGTGGGGGGCGTGATCGGGTGTGCGCTGTGGGGTGGGCATCATTCGCAGGGGCCGCGTGCATAGTGCATCGACCCAGGGGCGGTTCAATTAAAGAGGCACTTCACCATCTGTCGGGTGGTTGCTGATGGGCCATGTTTAGGGCGTTGTCAGGGTGGCTTATCTATCGAGTGGTTGCTGATGGGTTGTGTTTAGGGGGGGAGCTCTGTGTTGGGTGGTTGCTGATGGGCCGTGTCTGAGGGGGCGTCTGAGGATGCCCATGAGGGGCGGTAGGCGCAGGCCGGACCTGCTGGGTGTGGTTGGGGGGCGCCTGAGACCAAGAAGCCCTGGTCTAAAAGGCCAGGGCTTCACAATCAAACGACAAAAAAGGGGGGCTTAATCTCGAATGCCCGGTAGCAGTAAGGGGTCGACCCGTTTGCCCCGGACCATGGTGCCCCAGTGTACATGGGGGCCGGTTACCCGTCCGGTCATGCCGATGGTGCCGATTTTTTGGCCACGCGCCACCATATCGCCCTCTTTAACGGTGATGGTATCCATGTGGGCATAAAGGCTGGTCATGCCATCACCATGGTGCAGAACCACGGTGTTGCCGGTAAAAAAATAGGATTGACCCGTTAACACCACTTCGGCCGGGGCAATGGCGCGTAGGGGGGTGCCGGTGGGGGCGGCAATGTCCACCCCGTTGTGGGGACGCCTGGGCTTGCCATTTAAAATACGGCGGCTACCAAAGACACCAGAAAAACGCCCTTTAGTCGGCATGGCAAAACCACTGATGTAACCGGGTATGGCCCCACGGCTTTTATAGGTGGCTTTAATGGCGCGGGTCTCTTTACCCGCCCGGGCCAGATCCTTAGGGTCGAGATCAACCTTCTTTTTGGGTAGGCCGTCAATACGTTCGGTTTTATAACTGCGTTTGCTCACTTTAACCGTATGACGGAGTTGCTCCTTTTGGCCGTCTGGGGCGGTGACAGTCACCGTTAGGGGCAGGCTGCCGGGTTTGGCAGACATATCTAGGGCGATCAAGGCATAGCCGTTGTCGCGAATGGGAAAGGCCTCTTTACCCAGTGTACCGTTAAACTGGCTACCGGATTGAAAATCCTTAATCTTTAACAGCACAGCTGAGCCTGGAATGAGCGTGTTGGAAAGCTCCAGGGTCGCAGCCCACAGGTTGGCTGGGCTTAAAAAGAGAGTCGCTAGCAGTAGCAGTAGGCGTCCGTGCATGGTGGGCTCCAGATCATCTTATGGGTGCTGTTTGGTCACGCGGGCATCCAATTTTCCGCTGGCCAAGGTAATGGTAACATCGCTCTGTTCCGGGGTGGTGTGGGCATCCCGCACAATGGTGCCGTTTTGATCCCGTACAATGGCATACCCCCGGTCCAAAACCTGTTGTGGGGAGAGGGCGCTGAGCTGTTGTTGGGCGCTGGTTAGGCGGCTTTTTTTCTGCGCAACCCCGTGACCAAAGGCCTGGGTCGCCCGCTGAGTGAGCTGCTCAACTTGGGTCTGATGTTGGCGCAGGGTGGGGCCTTCCGCCCAGTTATCCAGCCGCTGTTGCAGCGTGCTCAGCCGCTGTTGCAGTTGCGGGTGTCGCCGGGCCAGTGCGGTGTGTAGCCGCATTTGCAGCTCGTCGCACCGTAGCCGGGCTTGGTCTATGCGCCGGTTGGGGTGTTGTAGTCGCTGTTTAGCCTGGGTCAGGCGCTGTTGGGTGGTGTTGAACTCTACCTGCATGCGGCGTTGCATGCGCAAGGCCAGATCGGTAACCTCCTGTTTAAGCGCGATCTTCTCTGGCATGACCAGTTCCGCCGCCTGCGAGGGGGTCGCCGCACGTAGATCGGCCGCCAAATCTGCCAGAGAGGTGTCGACCTCATGCCCCACCGCACTCACCACGGGGATGTCGCTGGCGGCAATGGCCCGTACCACTTGTTCACTGTTAAAACAGGCCAGGTCCTCTGCCGAACCGCCGCCCCGACCACAGATAATGACATCCGCTCGGGCATCCTGGTTTAGGGCATATAGCGCTTGAACAATGGCGTCGGGGGCATCCAACCCCTGTACCTGGCAGGGGGCTAAAATCAGATGAAAACCGGGGTTGCGGCTCTCTAAAACACGGATAATATCCTGTAGGGCGGCACCGGTTTCTGAGGTGGCCACACCAATGGTGGTGGGCAGGTGGGGCAGGGGGCGTTTGCGGTCGGCATCAAACAGACCTTCCCCAGCCAGTTTGCGGTGCAGTTGCAGCAGTTTTTCCCGCTCACTTCCCGCCCCTTTGGGGGTCATGGCATCAACAATAATCTGATACTCACCCCGGGGTGGATAGAGCCCTATGCGCCCGGTGATCTGTACCTCTTCCCCGGCGCGGGGCTGGTGGGGGAGACGCATTTTGGTGGCCCGCCAGATCACCGCACGGATCTGGGCTTGATCATCCACCAAATTAAAATAGACATGGCCCGAGGCGGGGGCGCTGATGCGCGAGATCTCACCCTGTACACGCACATGGGCAAAGGTGTCCTCTAACAGATCGCGGATGGCGCTGTTGAGCTCAAAAACACTCAGAACCTTTTTCCAGGAGGGGGCGTCGTTGCTATCCATGGGACCATTCTTGGGCTGTTTTTAATCCAACCGCCATGATGACCGCTCTGCATGGGGGATGCAATGGGAAGGTTCAGGATCCGCAGGCCGCTCCCGATAAACCCCATGGATCGGTACAGCTTGGGGGCTGGTGGTGACGGTGTGGTGTCCCTCTCTCTTGAGTCGGCAATGGGTGTGGGTGGGGTGTTGTGTGGGGGGTGGGCTGATCGGTGGCGCCCCGCGCGACGGTGTAACCCGGTTAACGCGGTGGCTAGGCGGGTGGGGCTTTGGCTCGGTTAACGCGGCCTATCCGGCGGTGGCCGCGCAGGCTGCGCGCAACTTGCACGGGGTTAGATCACCGGCATGTTGCGGCTTTCATCGCTCGGGTCTTGGGGCGTGTTGTGGGTTTGCTCTGTATCTGGAATAGCGTCGTCCGGCCTGAGGGGGATTTTACCCGTATGGGTGGCCAATACCGAGATTGGGTGCGCCAAGCCGGGTGGTGTGGCCGCGCAGGGCAGCGCGCATAAGCTCGGCCCCCTTTTGCAACCGGGGGCCGTCGTGGTCTACCCCAGGGGGCGCGCCATAGAGGGCAGGTTCGGGGCCTACCCTGGCGCAGGCGCTTGGGGTGCTGTTCACATATGGTCTCCACATCATCGTTGTTCCCTCTGCGTTGCACCGCCTGGTGGCCACGGTTGATGCCCTAAGTAACCCGTGTATAGACCACCGCTTCGGTCCTCTTTTTTTGGGGGGCTGGGTATGAACCCAGAGGGATACCCGCTGATAAGCCCAGAGAGCTGCCATACGCTCTAGGGGGGGGCGCGGGGGAAGAGCCCCAGGAAGAGGGGGCCAAAACGGATCATCTCGACCGCGGGGATCTCGCGCCATGGTTCAAACAGGGGGGCCCGCTTACGGTTGGAGAGCACAAAGGGGCCGCCACCGGTGCTCCTCGCCCCTCATCCGCGTCGGGGGCGACTCTCGACGCCCCTCGCCCCTCATCCGCGTCGGGGGTGATCCTCGACGCCCCTCGTCCTGCTCCATACGCCAAGAGAGCGCTGGCTCCAACCCCCGCTCACATCAGAAGCCGTGGCGACAGGCGATGCCGCCACGGTCGGTGACCGTCAAGCCAACCCGAGCATGATGGACGGCTTGTGGCGTATCTAAAGCCTGCGGCATGCCCTTAAGTTCAGCTGGGGCGCTTTATGGGGGCTGGCTGAGTGGCCCTGAGGGGCTTGAGCAAACGGGTCGGTCCCCCTTGGTGAGGGATGGGGGTAGGGGAGGGCCAGCTCTGTTAAATGGATAGGCTCTCTGGGGCTGGCTTGGTTACATCGTCGGCTGTGCTGGGGGTCTGTAGCTTGGGGGGCTCTTCTGCCCAGGTCATGGGCTAGGGGTTGGGGGGCTCAGGCTGTCCGCGCCGTGGGCTGTTTGGGGGCCCCTTTTAAACCCTGGGGAACAGGGTTTAAAAGGGGGGGGTGCAGAGATCCCGCCTTAGGCCAAGATCTCTGTTAAGGCTGCAATACAGGCGGCATTCTCTTGGGGCAAACCTACACTGATGCGTAGGGCGCCATCCCCCAGGCCAAAGCGATCCATGGGGCGTACAATCACCCCTTTTTTCAGCAGCTCGCCACACAACCAGCCTGCGGGTTTGGCGTGGCGTACCAACAGAAAATTGGCCTGGGATGGGGTGACCTCAAAACCTAAACCCGCCAGCGCTTGGCCAAAGCTCGCCATATGTTCCGCGTTGCGCTCCCGGCGGCCTGCGACGACATCCCACCGGTCAATGCAGGCCATGGCTGCGGCTTGGGCTATGCTGTTGACATTAAAGGGTTCACGGGTTTTATGTAGCTCCGCCACCAGATCAGGATGCCCCACCATATAGCCAAGGCGTAACCCGGCCAGGGAGTGGATTTTGGAGAAGGTGCGCAGCACAATCAGGTTGGGGTAGCGCGCCAGCATGGGCAGGGTATCGGGATAGTCCTGAGCGGTGACATATTCATAGTAGGCTTCATCCAGCACCACCATGACATGCTCAGGCACCTGTGACATCAGCACATCCAGCTCTGCCTGGGTGGTGTAGGTGCCGGTGGGGTTGTTGGGGTTGCAGATAAACAGCAGTTTGGTCTGGTCATCCACCGCCGCGGCCATGGCGGGTAGATCGTGACTGTCATGCTTATCCAAGGGCACCGCGCGGCCACACTCAAAGTGAATACCACAGGTGATGGGGTAGACCACAAAACTGGGGTGGGCGTAGACCACATTTTCACCGGGGGAGACCAACGCCCGAATGAGCATATCAATCACTTCATTGGAACCGTTGCCCAGCATCAGCGATTGGGGTTCGACCTTAAGATGCTCCGCCAGTGCTTTGGTCAGGGCAAAACAGGCGCCATCCGGGTAGCGGTTAAGCGTCTGGGCCGCGCCTTGAATGGCGGTGAGTACCTCAGGCAGGGGCGGTTCGGGGTTTTCATTGCTGGCCAGTTTAACAATGTTGCTTAAACCGAGCTCCCGCTCAACCTCCTCAATGGGTTTGCCGGGTCGGTAGGGCATGGTGTTGATAATGCCGGGACGCATGAGGGCTTTATAATCCACGGGGGGCTCCTTGGCTGGGGGCGGGTCTCAATAGTGGGTGAATGGAAGAAAGTATAGGCGGGTAATGCAGGGGGCAAAAGGATCATCATTAAAATGAATCTAGACCTAAGTTGGTATGATTTTGATGAATGTCATTGGTGCGCGAGATAGCTCAATAAATACAAAGCCCAAAAAAGAGGCAGATGGAGGGAATGAAATTTATATACAGTTAAAAACATATTTTCAATAATGATGTTTGTATAATATGTGTTTGTTTTTCGTAACTTCCGTTTGCTTTGTGGTGGAAATATTGCTATGAATTGAAGGTTATCACACGACAAATTGGGCTTTATTGGGCACTAAACCGTTATGTCATTCATGAAAATGATGGCAAAAACGTGGTTTAGGTGCTCTGTAACACGCTATGGGGTGGACTATATGAACAAGACGGGTATGACCTTGGCGGCCTCCATGTTGGCCTTCTCCATGACCACAACGGCTTTGGCCGAAGATAAAAAGGGCGATCCCTTTACCTGGGGCGGTGATGTGCGCTTTCGGGTTGTGAACATGGATGAAATTCCCCTTTCATCCCAATTGGGCGGAACCATTTTAGCACCGTGGCTCTACCACCGTACCCGTAGCCGCCTATGGGGTCGTTACCAGATGACGGACAACACCGCCTTTAAAGCGCGGGTGACCAATGAGTTCTGGGACTATTTTAATGATAAAGACTCCAGTGGTGCCCAGCCCGGTGTGAGCAAGCGCTTTATCTCGGAGTTTGTGTTTGATGAGTTCTACCTGGACTTCACCAAGCTGCTCGGCGGTAAGCTGGACCTACGCATTGGTCGTCAGGCGTTGATCTACGGCACCGGTAAGGTGATTTTGGAAGGCACCCCCGGGGATGGTTCCCGTACCATCTACCATAACGCCGTTCGTGCCAGCTACAAGATGCCCGACTATTCGGTGGATCTGTTTGCCATGGCCAACAATGATGAAGATGACTTTGCTCTGCACAGCAAAGAGCGCCAGCTGGCCGGTTACGATGGTCGTGGTGGTGGTATCTATATTAAAAACAACAAGTACTCGGTTAAGCAGGAGTACTATTACGTCTTTAAACATGAAGATACCCATGGGGACGGTAACGATGCCGACCTGCACACCGTGGGGGCCCGCTTTATGCCAAAGTTCAGTGACCGACTGTCGGCAAACATAGAGCTGGCAACCCAGTGGGGCGAGCGCCAAGGGGGGATCGACTTTAGTGACGCCCACCTGTTTGACTTTACCCTTAAGTACAAGCTGCCCGTGGCTGAGAGCATGAAGCCCGTAGCCGACCTGAGCCTATACTACCTCTCCGGTGATGATCCCAATACCACCGATGAAGAGGGCTGGCACCAGGTTTGGGGGCAGTGGCCCCAGTTTAGTGAACTGTATGTCTACAGTGTCATTGGTGATGGCGTCACCGCCAACAACACCTCCAACAACTTCCCCGGTAACTACAGCAATATCATCACCCCCTCTGTGGGTGTGAGCGCTCAGTTGACCGACAAACTGGCCGGTAAGCTGCGTGGTCACATGATCTTGGCGGATACCGATGATGGTCCGGGTACCGGTAAAAACCGGGGTGCCCTGTTGGCCAGCAAACTGACCTATAAAATGGATAAGAGCTGGAGTGGCCACATGGTTTATGAGTTCCTGAACCCCGGTGACTACTATGCCGCGGATGAAGATAACGCCCACTTTGCGCGTTTTGAACTGAACTACCGCTTCTAATACAGCTGCGCTAAGGAGATGTGCTGATGTCGTTCAAAAAAAATCTAACCATGGCCGCTGCGGTTGTCAGTTTAGGTCTGGGTGTGGCTACAGCCCAGGCAGAGAATATTAAAATTGGTACCTTTTTGTCGGTCACCGGTCCGGCCTCCTTTTTGGGGGACCCGGAGCTAAAGACCCTGAAAATGTATGTGGATAAAGTCAACGCCAAGGGTGGGATCGATGGCCGTCAGGTCGAGCTGATCCACTATGACACCGGCACCCAAGCCAAAATGGCGGTGAAGTTTGCCAAGCGTCTGCTTAAAAAAGATCGGGTCCACGCCATTGTGGGGGGGACCACCTCGGGCTCATCCATTGCGGTTATGCCAGATATCAAACGGGCCCGGGTGCCTTTTGTCTCCCTGGCTGGGTCGGTAAAGATTATCGAACCGGTACAGAAGTGGACCTTTAAAATGCCCCATACCGACCGTATGGCGGCGGCCAAGATCTTTACCGATATGAAGGCCCGTGGTATCTCCAAAATTGCCTTGATCACCGGTGATGGTGGTTTTGATAAATCCGGTCGTACCCAAAGCCAGGCCCTGGCCCCTCAGTATGGTATTAAAATTGTGGCCGATGAGTCCTACGGTAAAAAAGATACCGATATGACCGCCCAGTTGACCAAAATCCGTACCACCGACGCCCAGGCGATTTTAAACTTTGGTCTGGGCTCCGGTCCCGCCATCGTGACCCGCAACGTGCGCCAGTTGGGTATTACTGTGCCGCTCTATCAGTCCCACGGTGTGGCCTCTAAAAAATTCATTCAGCTGGCAGGTAAAGCGGCTGAAGGGGTACGTCTGCCCGCCGCCGCGCTGCTGGTGGCCGAAAGCCTGCCCGATAGTGACCCCCAAAAACAGGTGCTGCTGGACTATAAAAACAGCTATGAAGCCAAGCATGGTTCCGTCTCAACCTTTGGTGGGCACGCCTATGATGGTTTGATGGTGGTTCTGCAGGCCATTGATCGTGCCAATAGTCTGGATTCCAGAAAAATCCGGGATGAAATTGAGAAGACCCAGGGCTTTGTGGGTACCGGTGGTGTGTTCAACATGAGCGCCACGGATCATCTGGGGCTGGGTATGGATGCCTTTAAGATGTTGGAAATCAAAAATGGTAACTGGACCATCGTTAAGTAAGACAGGTCACCGACCACTATGATGGATGCACTGCTGCAATACCTGCTAACTGGCATCACACTGGGGGCGACCTATGCCCTGGTGGGGCTGGGGTTTGCCATTATCTATAACGCCTCTGGGGTGGTGAACTTTGCCCAGGGGGAGTTCGTGATGGTGGGGGCCATGGGGGCCATCGCCATGGTCTCTGGTGGGGCCCCGCTACCGGTGGCGATTCTGGCGGCTATGGCCATGACCGTGCTGGTGGGGTTGGCGCTGGAACGCTTTGCCATTGCCCAGGCCCGTGGGGCCTCGGTGGTGGCGGTTATTATTATCACCATTGGTGCCTCGGTCTTTTTGCGGGGGGCGGCGCTGCTGATCTGGGGTAAACAGTTCCATGCGCTGCCGCACTTCTCTGGTGATACCCCCATTCATATTGGCGGTGCGACCCTGTTGCCCCAAAACCTGTGGGTCATGGGGGTCACGGCACTGCTGGTGTTTGGGGTGCATCGCTTCTTTAATAAGACCTTGACGGGGAAGGCGATTCTTGCCTGTTCCGAAAACCCCATGGCCGCCGCGCTGGCGGGTATACCGGTGCGGCGCATGCTGCTTTTCTCCTACGGTTTATCGGCGGCGTTGGGTTCGGCGGCGGGGGTGCTGGTGGCGCCCATTAGTCTGGCCAGTTATGAGTCCGGCATGATGCTGGGGCTTAAAGGGTTTTGTGCCGCCATCCTGGGGGGCATGGGTTCCCCCATGGGGGCGGTGGCTGGTGGGGTGATTTTGGGGGTGTTGGAGTCTTTAGGGGCGGGGTTGATCGACTCCGGCTACAAAGATGCCATCGCCTTTATTGTCATTCTGTTTGTGCTGTTTTTCCGTCCCAGTGGGCTGTTTGGTAAAAAACAGGGGGCGCGGGTATGAGGCGTCTGCTGAGCTTTTTGGCCCTGGTGGTGCTGGTAGCGGCGCTGCCGGTCCTGTTCCCGGATAACTACTACGTCACCGTTGTGGGCACCATGATCGCCTTTAACGCCATGATGGCGGTGGGGTTAAACCTGCTCATCGGCTATGGCGGGCAGATCTCGCTGGGCCATGCGGCCTTCTTTGGCATCGGTGCCTACAGCAGTGGTCTGCTCACCACCAACTTTGGTCTGAACCCCTGGTTGGCCATGGTGGTGGGGATGGGGGCAACCTTTATTGTCGCCTGGGGTATTGCCCGTCCGGTGCTCCGCCTAAAAGGGCACTATCTGGCTATGGCCACGCTGGGCTTTGGCATTATCTGCAACATCCTTATGGTGCAGCCGGTGGAGATTACCGGCGGCCCGGATGGCCTGAGTGATATCCCACCGCTCGCCCTGTTTGGTTGGATGATCGAAACCGACCTGCAGTGGTACGGGGTGGCGATGGTGGCCATGCTGATCTCGGTCTGGATCGCCCTAAACCTGGTGGCCTCCCGCGTGGGGCATGGGTTGCGTGCCCTGCATGGTTCAGAGGTTGGCGCGCAGATGATGGGGGTGGATACCGCCACCATTAAAGTTAAAATTTTTGTGGTCTCCGCCCTGTTTGCCTCCGTGGCGGGCTCTCTGTTTGCCCATCAACAAGGGTTTGTCAGTCCTGAGACCTTTGGTTTCCACTTCTCGATTGAGCTGGTGGTGATGGTGGTGCTTGGGGGCTTGGCCTCCACCTATGGGGCGGTGTTTGGCGCGGCTGTGCTGACCCTACTGCCTGAGGTGTTGGTGCTGTTTGATGAATATGAAATGCTAATTCTCGGGGGCATTATGATGGCCCTGATGATCTTTTTGCCCCAGGGGGTGTGGGTGGCCATGGTGCGGCTGTTCACCCGCTTTAAACCGGGTGCGGAGGCGGTGCGATGAGTAGCTTGCTGCGTACCGACCATTTAACCAAAAGCTTTGGTGGGGTCTCGGCCATTTTTGAGCTGAGCTTTGCGGTGGAGCAGGGGGGGATCTTCTCGGTGATCGGTCCTAATGGTGCCGGTAAAACCACCCTGTTTAATCTGCTGTCGGGTATCTACACCCCGAGCTCTGGGCAGATCTTTTATAACGATCAAGCGGTGGTTGGGGCCGAACCCCACACCATGGCGGCCATGGGGATATCCCGAACCTTCCAGACCCCTCAAATTTTTTTCAATATGTCAGCGTTAGAGAATGTCCTGGTGGGGCGGCATCGCCATGGTCAGGCGGGCTTTTGGGCGGCTGCACTGCGCTTGCCCTCAGCGGTTAAAGAGGACCGTTTGATGCAGGAGCAAGCCCGTGACGCGCTGGCTTTTTGCGGGCTCTCCCACCTGGAGGGGCGCGATGCCGATGCCCTGCCATATGGTGAGTTGAAACGTCTGGAAGTGGCCCGTGCCCTGGCCAGCGAACCCAAGCTGTTGCTGATGGATGAACCCGCGGCAGGGTTGAACGATACCGAGACGGCGGTGATGGGGGCGTTAATTGAAAAATTGGCCCAAAGTGGCATAACCGTCATGTTGGTGGAGCACAATATGGAGCTGGTGATGGGGATTTCCCAACAGCTGCTGGTGCTGGATTTTGGCAGTAAGTTGGCCGAGGGTAGCCCTGCGGAGATCCGTGATAACCCCCGTGTGATCGAAGCCTACCTGGGGGATGGAGCGTTGACTGATGGCCTCTGAAGTCATGTTACAGGTCGCGGGTTTAAGCAGCCGCTATGGCCGGGTAACCGCCATAGAAGAGATTGCCCTGACGGTCCACACCGGTGAGCTGGTGGCCATTGTTGGGGCCAATGGCGCCGGTAAGACCACGCTGCTGCGTACCCTCTCAGGGGTGCAACCCATGGCGGCTGGGCAGGTTGAGTTTGCGGGCACCAACATTACCAAAACCGCAGCCCACCTACGGACCCAAATGGGGATGGGGCATGTGCCAGAAGGGCGGCAGATGTTCTCTGCCCTATCGGTTGAGGATAATCTGGTGCTGGGGGGCTATGCCCAGCGCAACCAGCAAGCTTGGCTGAGCGAGACCCTGCAGTGGATCTATGATCTGTTCCCCATTTTAAAAGAGAAACGCCACGACGCCGCCGGTTCCCTCTCGGGAGGGCAGCAGCAGATGGTGGCCATTGGTCGGGCGTTGATGGGCAAACCCAAGCTGCTGTTGTTGGATGAACCCTCCATGGGGTTGGCGCCCCTGCTGGTGGCGGAGATTTTACGGGTGATCAAAACCCTAAACCGTGAACAGGGTTTAACCTGCCTGTTGGTCGAGCAAAACGCCCGTGCGGCGCTCACCATCGCCCACCGGGGCTACGTGCTGGAGACCGGGCGGGTGGCGATGGAGGGGGCGGGTAAGGCGCTGCTTAATGATGAAGCGATTAAAAAGGCCTATCTGGGCCACTAAACCCGCGTTGTTAGCGCGTGCGGCCTGGTCAGGGCTGTTAAGCGCGGTGGCCCCACCGTGACAGGCTCCCCTGATCGGCCCGGTGCAGTCGGTATGCGGGGTGAGTAGGGGAGTCGGCTTGGCGGGCCCTGTTGGGTGCAGGCCATGGTTTGGTTGTTGTGACGTTTAAACGGAGCAGAGGAAAGCCCATGTATGTGGATCGCATCATGACCCTGGAGGTGGTTGCCATCGCCCCCACGGCGACCTGGACCGAGATGAATGAGCTGATGCGTACGCGCCGCTTTCATCATCTACCGGTGGTGGAGGATGGGGCGTTGGTGGGGGTGGTGACCAGCCATGATCTGGAGCGGGCCCAACCCTCAGCGGTGACCACCCTGTCGGTCTCTGAGGCCAACTATCTGCTCAGCAAGGTGACCGCCCAGACCATTATGGAAAAAGCGGTGGTGACCACCGGCCCCAAGACCCTGATTGAAGAGGCTGGGGTGCTGATGCGGGAAAAAGAGATCGGTTTTTTGCCGGTTTTAAATGCGCACGATCAGCTCGTGGGGGTGGTGACCCAGTCTGATCTGATGGACTTTTTTTTGGATGTCACCGGCTCGACCTTAAAAGAGAGTGCCCGGATCGCCATGCACCTGTCCGATGCACCCGGCAAGTTGACCGAGCTGTTGGGGCGGATCAATGCTTTGGGGGGCTATATCGCCACGGTTGTCTCCCCCTTACACCCCGATAAAACCGGTCTGCGGATTGTCATTATCCGCTTTAAGGCCGCCAACCCCCAGGCGCTGGTTAAGGCGTTGGAAGACCGGGGTTACGATATGATTTCTGAGGATATGTAAAACCGATGAGTGACGATGCCAAGGCCTTGGCCCAAAAAGTGGGCCGCTGGATGTGTGACATCCCTTTTGCCCGTACCTTGGGTATTGAGTTTACCGATGCCGATGTCGGCTATGGGTTGGCCCGTATGGTGGTGAGTAAGGAGATGCTCAACGGGGTGGGGATTATCCACGGTGGGGCGGTCTTTGCCTTTGCCGATACCATTTTTGGTGTGGCCTGTAACAGTGAAGGGCAGGTGGCGGTGGCGCTCTCCTGTTCCATCACCTTCTCGGCCCCTTCTTATGAGGGCGAGGTGCTGATCTGCGAAGCCAAGCAGCTTAGCCGTAGCCGCAAAACCGGCCATTATGATGTGAATGTGCATAAGGAAGATGGCACCCATGTGGCCCACTACTCAGGAACCGCCTATATGCGTTCCGACCATGTGGACCACTGGATGGAGCCTAAAAGTTCAGAGCCCTTATAGGGCTGTGCGAGCCCGTGAGACCCCACTTGTAAGGGGGGTGACGGTGGTTGAGCAGGGTGTGGTTGGCCGGAGCAGGGCGGAGCCTGTGACGGGCCAAAGATCGGTGGCCGACACCCTTAGAAGGAACCCATAAAGGGGGATGGTTAACCCCTGGGGACCATTTTTTTGTGACCTGTTGGTGGGTAAGGAGTACCTGGAAGATGTTTCAGCCTGAATTGGAATCGATGCCCCGTGAGGATCTACAGCAGCTCCAGCTAAGCCGCTTGCAAAATACGGTAGAGCGCTGTTACGCCACGGTGGATCACTACCGTGAAGCCATGGATGAGTTGGGGGTTAAACCACACCACATCCAGACCCTGGCCGATATTCGGCATCTGCCCTTTACCAAAAAGGAACATCTGCGCCAAAACTACCCGTTTGGCATGTTCTCGGTGCCTAAAGAGCAGGTGGTGCGTGTGCATGCCTCCTCAGGCACCACCGGTAAACCGACGGTGGTGGGCTATACCCGCCGGGATGTCAAAACCTGGGCTAGCCTGATGGCCCGCTCCCTGGGCGCCGGCGGTTTGAAGGCCGGTGACCGGGTGCAGAACGCCTACGGTTATGGGCTGTTTACCGGGGGGTTGGGTTTTCACTACGGGGCCGAAGAGCTGGGCTGCATGGTTATTCCTATCTCTGGTGGGCAAACCCAGAAGCAGTTGATGTTGCTTAAAGATTTTTTGCCTGATGCCATCTGTTGCACCCCCTCCTATGCGCTGAACCTGGCGGAAGCGGCCGAGGAGATGGGGCTGGATATGCGTAAACTGCCGGTGAAGGTGGGCTTTTTTGGCGCGGAACCTTGGACCGAGGCCATGCGCTATGAAATTGAGTCACGCCTGCATATTGATGCGGTGGATATTTATGGTCTGTCGGAGCTGATCGGCCCCGGTGTGGCCCAGGAGTGTGTGCATGCCAAAAAAGGGCTGCATGTGTGGGAGGATCACTTCATGGTTGAGGTGGTGGATCCCGACTCCGGTGAGCCGTTGCCGGTGGGCGAAAAAGGGGAGCTGGTCATCACCTCCCTGAGCAAAGAGGCCTTCCCCATTATCCGCTATGCCACACGGGATATCAGCTTTTTAGACCCCTCACCCTGTAAGTGTGGTCGGACCCATGTACGCATGGCCAGACCCATGGGACGTACCGACGATATGTTGATTATTCGCGGTGTGAACGTCTTTCCCTCTCAGGTTGAGGCGGTGTTGTTAAAGACGGAGACACTCTCGCCATTCTGGCAGATTGAAGTGTTCCGTGACGGTAATATGGACTCTTTACTGGTCAACGTTGAAGCGTCGGTACCCCTGGCTGAACAGGGGCAGGAAGCGATGGATCGTGTGGCCAGTAAGACATTAAAGGATATTAAGGATTTCATCGGGATCTCCTGTCGCGTGGCGGTGAAAATGCCCGGTGAAGTACCCCGTTCCCAAGGTAAAGCGGTACGGGTGGTGGATCACCGGAAGGGGTAACCGGCGATCCTTATCGGTTTGGACCAGCAGGGCGCGAGACCCTGAGAAAGTTGGATAAACGTATGCTAACGCATCCCTTGGTATCCGCAGAAGCGGGTACAAAAATGTTACTGTCGGGCAACGAAGCTGTGGCCCGTGCTGTGTGGGAAGCCGGTTGCCGTGTGGCGGCCGCCTATCCTGGAACACCCTCCACAGAAATTTTGGAAAACGTATGCCTGTTTAAGGATATGTATTCTGAATGGTCGGTGAATGAGAAGGTCTCTCTGGAGGTTGCCATCGGTGCCTCTATGGCTGGGTCCCGTGCCTTCTGTGCCATGAAGCATGTGGGGCTGAACGTGGCCTCTGATGCTTTAATGACCCAAACCCTGGCGGGTGTGGGGGGCGGTCTGGTGATCGCTGTGGCGGACGATGTGGGTTTTTCCTCCTCACAAAATGAGCAGGACTCCCGCTTTTGGGGCCGTTTTGCCCACCTGCCTATTCTGGAGCCTGCGGACTCGCAAGAGGCGTTTGAGATGACCCGTCTGGCCTTTGGCCTGTCCGAAGATCTGGATGCCCCGGTTATTCTGCGTATGACCACCCGTATTTGCCATGTTAAAGCCATGGTGACGGTTGGGGAGCGCCATGAAAAAGCGGTGGCGGGGTTTAAAAAAGATCCTGACCGCTGGGTTATGACCCCCGCCGCAGCCCAAAAACGGGTGCCGTGGATGTTGCAGCGTGACCGCCGCTTAAAGGATATGGCCAACCGCAGTGGGTTGAACCGTCTGGAGCAGGGTGCGGATAAGCGCCTTGGTTTTATCACCTCCGGCCCGGCCTATATGCATGTCAAAGAGGCCTTCCCCAACCACCCCATCTTAAAAATGGGTTTTAGCCACCCGCTGCCTGAGCGTGAGATCCGTGCCCTGGCTGAGCAGGTGGAAAAAATTGTGGTGGCCGAAGAGGTTGAGCCGCTGGTTGAAGGCGAGCTGAAGGCCATGGGGCTGGATGTGGTGATCCACGGTAAGGATATCCTGCCTGAGTTTGGTGAGCTCTCCCCGGCCAATATGCGGGGCCCGGTGGCCAAACTGTTGGGCGAGACCTACAAGCCGCCGGTCACCATTCCCCCGGTGAAGGTGTTCCCACGTCCCCCCACCATGTGTACCGCCTGTCCCCACCTTGGGGTGTTCTATACCCTCTCACGGGTTCGTAACATCTACATCTCTGGCGACATCGGTTGCTACACCTTGGGTGCGGGTCACCCTTGGGAGGCACTGGATACCTGCATCTCTATGGGCGCCTCCATGGGGATTGCCCTGGGTCTGGATAAAGGCCGGGGTGCGGTGGATGAGAAGAAGGGCATTGTGGGGGTGATTGGTGACTCCACCTTCCTGCATATGGGTATGCAGGGGTTGTTGGATATTGTCTATAACAAGGGCAATGTCACCATTATGCTGCTGGATAACCGTGCGGTGGGTATGACCGGTGGTCAGGAAAACCCCGGTTCCGGTCGGGATATCCATGGCGAAGAGGCCCCCCGTGTGGACTTTGCCAAGCTGGTGGAGGCCCTGGGTGTGCGTCCGGAGCGTATTCGCCGTGTTGACCCCTATGTGCTGCCCGATCTGTTCAAGACGGTGCGTCATGAGGTGAAGCAGAACGAGCCTTCTGTGATCTTGACCGATCAACCCTGTGTGTTGATTGATGATTATGATGCCCTTAAGCCTCTTTATGTGGAGGAAGATAAGTGTACCGGCTGCGCCAACTGCCTGGATGTCGGCTGCCCGGCTATTTTGGTCACCAAGCGTGGTAAAGAGGTGAAGAATAACGGTAAAGAGGTCGATCTGGCCTGGGTGAAGATTGAGACCAGCGCCTGTACCGGCTGTAATCTCTGCCCCGATACCTGCGCCCACGATGCCATTTTACCCTTTACCCCTGTTGTTGCGGAGATGCCCTGATGGAAGCGGATCAAACGACAAACATCCTGGTTTGCGGTATTGGCGGCCAGGGGATTATGACCGCGGCAGAGGTGCTCTCTGAGGCGGCCATTGCCACCGGTCATGATGTTAAAAAAACCGAAGTGGCGGGTATGGCCCAACGGGGTGGGGTGGTGACCTCCCACGTGCGTTTTGGTGAGAAGGTGTTCTCCCCGGTGGTGGCCGCGGGTACGGCGGACTTTATTCTGGGTTTTGAAGCGGCTGAAGGCATGCGCTGGATCCCCCATCTGCGTCCTGGTGCTGCGGCGTTGGTGAATACGCTGCGTTTGGAGCCCCCTGTGGTTTCCATTGGTCTGTTTGATTATCCAGAGGACCCGGTAATGGCGATCCGTGAAGCCGGGGTGACCTGTTATCCGTTCGATGCCGGTGAAGCGGCCCGTGAGCTGGGTAACCTGAAACTGGTTAACAGCATTATGTTGGGGGCCGTGGCCGACCAGCTACCCTTTGGGGCGGAGGTGCTGAAAAAGTGCCTGCTGGATCGCTTTAAGGTGCGCAAGCCCAAGTTGGTGGATATCAACGATCAGGCCTTTGAAAAAGGTCGGGCATTGATCCGGGCGGCCGCCAAGGTCTGCTGATCGCTCTGTGGAAGGCTCTTTTTAAAAAAGCCCGGCCTTTTGGTCGGGCTTTTTTCTTGGGGGCTTCGGGTGGTGCGGTCGCGTTGCTGTTGCAGCGGGCGGCATGTGCGGGCGGGCTGCGTTTGGGGGGGCTGTTGAGCTTTAAAGCATCCGCGGCGACAGTCGGGGTTGTCTGTGGCTAGGAAGCTTTATAAAGTAGGTGTTTTCCCCTCTGATCTGAATGAAAGCCATGTCCCTTAACTTTGCCCGCGAAGTGGCCTTGTCGGCCTATTATGAGACCGATCCTGAAACCAAAATGGCCCTGACCCGGCAAGCGGCCCAGCTGTGGCTGGCGCTTGATCATGAGACGGACTATGGGGTGGTGGGGCATGGTGGCGTACAGGCACCGGGGCGTCCCCTAAAGCCAGAGCTGGTCTCGCCTAAGCAGGTGCCTAAGCGTAACCCTGTTTCTGCCCAGGGGCGGGCGGTTCATATTCATGCCTTGGCCCATATTGAGTTTGTGGCGACCAATCTGGCTTGGGATGCAGTGTTGCGCTTCTCTGGCTTGCCCCACGCCTATTATAGGGACTGGGCGCAGGTGGCGTTGGAAGAGGCCAAACATTATGAGATGTTGCGTGATCGGCTGCGTCAATATGGATACGATTATGGGGATTTTCACGCCCATAATGGTTTGTGGCAAATGGCGGAAAAAACAGCGGAAGATCCCCTGCACCGCATGATGTTGGTGCCCCGTTATCTTGAGGCCAGAGCCTTAGAGGCGGTGCCCATTATGCGACGTAAGTTCCTGGAAGGGGGCGACCAGCAGACCGCCGACATTCTCACCGAGATTGGGGAAGAGGAGATCGGCCATGTGGCGGCGGGCAGCCGCTGGTTTGCGGCGCTGTGCAAGACCCGTGGTATGGACCGGCAACAGGCGTTTTTGGATCTGTTAACCAGCAATGGGCGTTTTAAATATGGCAGCAAAGGGGCGGTAAACCGCGAGGTGCGCCTTCAGGCGGGCTTTACCCCCTGGGAGCTGGACCAGTTGGATCAGCTGCACCACCGGTCCAGCCGACGGCCTGGATCTGGGGGGTAGTCGGGCAGGGTGTTGTGCCCCCCTGCGGTTAGGCACTGGGGGCGCGTGGCGGGGTTGGCCTCTCCCCACACCGGCGATTTTTCTACGGTTTGGTGGGGCCTAGCCCGAAGATGTTCATGCGCTTGGACTGCTCTACAGGTGTTCAGCCAGCAGCCCCCCTCTAGGGTTGGGGCCGTGCGCGTCAAGAGCCTTATCCCCCCCCTCATGGGCTGTGGCTGGATGTGCCGCCCTGCTGGCCTGACTTAGCTTCACCATGCCCTCACAGCTTGGGGTGGGGCGTTGGGTGCCCCTGCAAGGCATGGTCTCGAACGAGTGTTCAGGAGCCCCTACGACGCTTCAAGTTGGGCAGGGTTGGGGCCGTGCGCGTCAAGATATCCCCCCTCTCATGGGCTGTGTCTGGGTGTGCCGCCCTGCTGGCCTGACTTACTTTACCATGCCCTCACAGCTTGGGGTGGGGCGTTGGGTGCCCCTGCAAGGCATGGTCTCGAACAAGTGTTCAGGAGCCCCTACGACGCTTCAAGTTGGTCAGGGTCGGGGCCGTGTGCATCGAGAGCCTTATCCCCCCACTCATGGGCTGTGGCTGGGTGTGTCGCTACCTGTGCGTAAAGGGGGCGGTTGCCGACGCCTGGGCGCATGGGGGGCATCCCACGCGCTTCTATCTGGTGGCGGAGAACTCTGAGCGGGTTTGCCCCTGTGTTTTGGCCTCGGCTCGGGCTAAAGGGGCGGATGTGGCGCTGGGGCATCCGCCGTTGGTTTTCTTCTGAGGGTCGGGGGGGCGATAAGCGCCATCAGGGGGGGCAAAAACCGGTCGCCCAGCAGGCGCCAGCCTGCATGAGATGGCAGCCATTGGGGTCACCCTTGGCCGATGAGGCAGGGCCATGTTTTATAATCCTTGGGGCTACCCGTAAAACAGGGCAGAATAAGGTCGGATTTTACACTCTTTTTTTTAGCCTGGGATGCCTACCACCATGCCCACCATGCGTTTAACCCCACGGGATCGACTCAACCCCCAATCCATTCATCTGCATCAACACCGTCGCAATGTGCACTCACAGTGTGGGGAAGATGGGGTGATTGAGGCGATTATGGGGATTGTTAACCCCCCCAACCGCTTTAGTGTGGAGTTTGGCGCGTGGGATGGCCAACACCTGAGCAACACCTGGCACCTGTTGACCAACCAAGGGTGGCAGGGGGTGCTGATTGAGGGCAGCGCCCGTAAGTTTTTAGAACTGTTGGATAACTGCCAGCCTTACCCGGATATTCACCCCCTTAACGCCTTTGTCGGTTATACGGCGGAGGATAATCTGGACACCCTGCTGGCGCAGACCCCCTGTCCTGAAGACCCCGCCCTGTTGAGCATTGATATTGATGGCAACGACTACCATGTGTGGAAAGCCTGCCAGCACTACCGCCCCCATGTGGTGGTGATTGAGATCAACCAGACCGTGCCCAATGATGTGATCTATATTCAGGATGCCGACCCCAAGGTGAGCCATGGTTCCTCTCTGGCGGCCATGGTGGAGCTGGGCCAAAGCAAAGGCTATGAGCTGGTGGCCGCTTTTGAGGTCAATGCCTTTTTTGTGCGTCGAGAGCACTTTGCCAAGTTTAACATTCCCGATAACAGCCTGGATGCCATCTACGACAACAGCCCCTATGTGACCCACCTGTTCCAGATGATGGATGGCACCCTGGTGAATGCCGGGAACCAGAAACTGTTATGGAAAAATATTGAATTTCAGTGGGATCAGTTACAGATTCTGCCCCCTGAAAAACGGGGGTTTTCAGAGCAGGATAGCGGCATACGCATGCTGCATAATGGTGAGGTGGCCATTCCGTTGGTGGAAAAAACCATGGCGTCTGAGCTCACCGTGATTTTTCTACACGGGTTGTTGCAATCCCTAGAGCCACTCTACCGTTGGGCGGTTCCCTGGGTGGGTAAGGCCAATTTGCTCTTTCCGCTACTGCGGGGCCATAGCCCGGTTAATACCCAGGTAGAGACGCTGACGTTGGAGGCTCTGATCTCGGATCTTAACCTGGTGTTAAACCATAGCCCCGGACAGCGCTTTTTGCTGGTGGGGGTCTCCCTTGGGGCGGTGTTGGCCGCAGCGGTGGCGGATGACCCACGGGTGGTTGGGGTGGTGGCGGTGGATCCGCTGAGCAACATTCAACCTCAGGGGCGGGTGGATCAGTGGTTGCAGGCCAACGGTCATCTGCCCATCTGCCAACAGGTGCGTCACCAGCTTATGGGCTTGGATCAGGCTCAGCCCGCCAACTTTACGCCCCTGTTTGAGGGGATGAAAAAACCGTTGACGGTGCTCTCTACAGCCCCTGCGCAAACACCGCAAGCCCAGTTGGTTGAGCTACAAAAATCGGCCTGGTCAGGACCTGAGCAGCTCACCTGGTGTGAACGGGCGCTGCACAGCCCCCAGGAGCAGGCCGCTCCGTTGGCGGAACTGGCCCAGGCGCTGTTGCACAAGGCCGGGGTTGCCTTGCCAACAGAGCGCGCTTAGGAGGGCATGATGGCGGTTTTTAAACAGCCCCCCTTGGTTAAAAATCCCTATGCCACCCAGCATGGGCGGCGGGTGCTGCTCAGCTATATTCCCTATCCCTTCGTCAACCGCAGCTTTCCCAACTACCACCCCAATATTGAAACCAGCCGGACCATTGGACGGGTCATCTCCCAGTCTGGTTATGATCTGGATGTCTACCACTGCATGGTGGATGAGCCCATTGATTATACCCAGTATGATGTGCTGATTGGTTTTGGTAACCCTTTGGAAAACAGCTATAAAGGCTCGTATTCAGGGCGGCGTTTGTTGTTTGCCGCTGAAGCCTATACCGAACAGCGCCATGTGGCGGAGCTGCACCGTTTGCGGGATCTACAGCGGCGTCAGGGGGTGCTGTTACCCCCCATGCGCCTAAAGCCGTATCAGGATACCTGCAATGCCCTGCTCAGTGATGCCATCATCTGCCTGGGTAACGCCTGGACCACCAGCACCTACCGTGGGGTGTTTGATGGACCCATCTATCGGGTACCCAACCATAGCCACCGGTTTTTTAGCAAAGCGGATATCCCCCGGCAGATGGACCAAGCCAAACGCCATTTTGTTTGGATTGGCGGTAGTGGTGCGGTGCTTAAAGGGTTGGACCGTTGTATTGAGGCCTTTGCGCAGATGCCAGCGTTGACGCTGCATATCTGTGGGCCTATCGAAAAGCAGCTGTTGGCGCTGTATGCCGATACCCTGGCCCAGGCACCGAACATTCAGCAGCATGGTTTTGTGGATATCAGCAGTGCTGCGTTTAAAACACTGGTAGCGCAGGCGGCCTTTATGCTCTACCCCACCGGTTCGGAAGGGGCCAGTACCAGTGTGCTGGATGTGATGGCCGGTGGCATGATCCCGATTATGACCGAGCAAAGCGGGGTGGATGGCCATGACTTTGCGCTGATGTTACCCGATGCCCAAATTGACACCCTGGTGGCCTATTGCCAAGAAGCGGCCCAAAAACCTGTGCAGGAGCTGGAGCAGCGTGCGGAAGCCGCCTACCAGTTTGTACACCAACACCATCAACTCTCCCACTTTCATGCCGCCTTTACCCAGGCGTGGCAACACGGTGTGGATGGCCCTTAAACGGGGTTAAGAAAGGAACAGACATGGATCCCATTGAGCAGGAAGTGACGCGCATGCGTAACCGGGAGATCACCCGTGCCCGTCGTGATTTTGATACCCTAAAAGAGATCTATGGGTTTGTGGATATGGGCCTGCTACAGCGTTTGACCATGTGGTTTCCCAACAGTGCCAACGTCAACGATCCCAACCTGGCGTTGAATAATGCCAACCAGTTTCCTGCCCATCTACAAGGGTTGATGCAGGATCTTGGGGTGGTGGCAGCCCCTGCTCAAAACCCAACCTGTGAGAGCTGGGGCGGTGGTGTAAACCAGACTGCGCAACCGTTGGGGGCGCTGTTCCAAAAGTATGGGTCGGATAAAAGCACCATCCACAACTACCACCATCTCTATGCCACCCTGCTGGAGAAACTGGGTCTGGATGCCCCCTTAAACCTGTTGGAGGTTGGCTTGGGGACCAACAACCCCAAACTGGTCTCCTCAATGGGGGTGGGGGGTAAGCCGGGGGCCTCATTACGGGCATTCCGCGACTTTTTGCCCCAGGCCCAGGTCTATGGTGCCGATGTGGATGCGCAGATTCTATTCCAGGAAACACGTATCCGCACCGCCCATGTGGATCAGCTCAAGCCTCAATCCCTAGCCGCGTTGCCGGATCATTTAGGCTGTAAGCAGTTTGATCTCATTATTGATGATGGTCTGCATGCGGTGGATGCCAACATTAACACCCTGCGCTTTGCTTTAACGGCGGTAAAACCCGGCGGTTTTGTGGTGATTGAGGATATTCCCGAACGCAGCGCCCAGGCGTGGTTGCTGATTGAAGGACTCATGGCCCAAACCGCCCATCACGCCCACTTTGTGCGGGGGGCGCGCAGTCATCTGTTTGTGGTTGAAGCCGCCGCCTAATCGATGGCATGGGGTGGTGAACCCACTTGGTGTACCACCCCGGCCAGCCTTGG